>NZLB01000036.1 GCA_002694075.1 Nisaea sp. | reverse complement strand
CAAGCTGATCGAATATAACTGCCGCTTCGGCGACCCGGAATGCCAGGTCTTGATGGCCCGTCTGGAAAGCGATCCGCTGCCCGCCCTGCGCGCCTGCCACGGCGGCGGCCTCGACCAGGTCGCGCTGACCTGGCGTGACGACCCGGCGCTGATGGTGGTGCTCGCCGCCGACGGCTACCCCGGCGCCTACGCCAAAGACACGATCATCGATATTCCGGGCGATCTGGAAACCGCCGACCCGCCGATCTTCCACGCCGGCACCCGGCGCGACGACCAGGGCCGGTTGCGCGCCGCCGGCGGCCGCGTGCTTGGTGTCACCGGCCTGGGCGCGACCATCGCGGCGGCCCAGGCCGCGGCCTACGCGGCGGTCGACCGGATCACCTGGCCGGAAGGATTTTGTCGGCGCGACATCGGCTGGCGCGCCGTTAAACGTTAATGCCGTACATATTTGAATTTTTTCTCTTTTCACGTGTATCTTGATCACCTCACCCACCAGGAAAGGAGAATGATCATGCACAACACGTTCGTTTGGAACGAGTTGATGACTCGCGACCCGGCCGCGGCGACCGCGTTTTACGGCGCGTTGCTGGGATGGACCTATGACACAATGGCCACCGAGAGCGGCGCCGACTACTGGGTGGCGCGCCTCGGCGACCGACCGGTGGCCGGGATCATGGACATGAACGGGCCGGATTTCACGCACCTGCCGCCCCATTGGTTCAGCTATATCGAGGTCGATGACGTGAATGCCCGCGTCGCCAAGGCCGAAACGGCCGGCGCGAAAATCCTGCGGCCGCCTTTCGAGGTCCCGGATGTCGGCCGCATCGGCATCCTCGTGGACCCAACCGGCGCGGCGGTTGGCTGGATGACCACGGCGCTGCCAAGCTGAGCGGTCACGCGGCGCCGTCGCCTTTGCTCTTGCCATTGGGCGGCGATTAACGATATCTGCCTTTCGGGCGGGCGCCCGCGTCCCGCGGTCAATTCTTGCGACAGGAGCATGCGAACCATGGCCGAGACCGCCGACTACAAAGTCGCCGACATTTCCCTGGCCGACTGGGGCCGGCGCGAAATCGCCATCGCCGAAACCGAAATGCCGGGGTTGATGGCCCTGCGCGAGGAATACGCCGGGCAAACGCCGCTCGCCGGCGCACGCATCATCGGCTGCCTGCATATGACCATCCAGACCGCCGTGCTGATCGAAACACTGGTCGCGCTGGGCGCCGAGGTGCGGTGGTCGTCATGCAACATTTTCTCGACCCAGGACCACGCGGCGGCGGCGATGGCGGCGGCCGGTATTCCGGTGTTCGCTTGGAAGGGCGAAACCGAAGAGGAATACGACTGGTGCATCCACCAGACCATTAAGGGGCCGGGCGGTTGGTTGCCCAATCTATTGCTCGATGACGGCGGCGACCTGACCAAAATCATGCACGAGGAGTATCCGGACTTGATGGCCGCGATCCGCGGCGTGTCCGAGGAAACCACCACCGGCGTTCACCGCCTGCATGAGATGGCCGCCGACGGCAGCCTCAAAATTCCGGCGATCAATGTCAATGACAGTGTCACCAAGTCGAAATTCGACAACCTCTATGGCTGCCGTGAAAGTTTGGTCGACGGCATCCGCCGGGCCACCGATGTGATGCTTTCGGGCAAGACCGCGGTGGTCTGTGGCTATGGCGACGTCGGCAAGGGCTCGGCCGCGTCGCTGCGCAATGGCGGCGCCCGCGTGCTGGTCACCGAGATCGATCCGATCTGCGCCCTGCAAGCGGCGATGGAAGGCTATGAAGTGGTGACCATGGACGACGCCGCCGCCAAGGCCGATATTTTCGTCACCGCCACCGGCAACAAGGACGTCATCACGCTGGAGCATATGCGCGAAATGAAAGACCGCGCGATTGTCTGCAACATCGGCCATTTCGACACTGAAATTCAGATCGANGCGCTGTCCAATTACCAATGGGAAGAGGTCAAGCCGCAAGTCGACGANGTCGTCTTCCCCGACGGCAAGCGCNTGCTGGTGCTGGCCAAGGGGCGGTTGGTCAATCTTGGCTGCGCGACCGGACACCCCAGCTTCGTGATGTCGGCCAGTTTCACCAACCAGGTGCTGGCGCAGATNGAGCTATGGGCCAATCACGCCGATTACGACCATCAGGTNTATGTCCTACCGAAACGCCTGGACGAAAAAGTCGCCGCCCTGCATTTGGCCAAGATCGGCGCCAAATTGACCAAACTCGCCCAGGATCAGGCGGCTTATATCGGTGTCACACCGGAAGGTCCGTTCAAGGGCGATGCCTATCGTTATTAAGTCGAACTTTAATTAGACCCGGCCNGGAGCCCCTTGATGAGCGCAGCCGANAGTTTCGCCGACGGCAAAATCCTGTATCAACGCGATGGTGCCATCGTCACCGTCGTCCTCAATCGACCGGACAAGCTCAACGCCTTGGACAAGGCCATGTGGCTGGGCCTGGGCGAGGCGATGGCGCAAGCCGATGGCGATGAAAGCCTGCGCTGTGTGATCCTGCGCGGCGCCGGCGAAAAGGCGATGGGGCCAGGCGCCGATATCGGCGAGTTTGAAAGCGCCCGCGCCAACGCCGAACAAGCGACCGCCTATGGCCAAATNATGCACCACACAATGGGCGCGATTCGCGATTGCCGCCATCCGGTGGTGGCGCAGATNCACGGGCTTTGTGTCGGCGGCGCCCTTGAATTGGCGATTATGTGCGATTTGCGCATCTGCGGGGAAAGCGCGCGCTTCGGCGTGCCGATCAACCGGTTGGGCCTGACCATGGCCTATCCCGAAATCGAGGCNTTGATCCACCTGGTCGGCCGCTCGGTGGCCCTCGAAATCCTGTTCGAGGCACGCGTTTTCGGCGCCGCGGAGGCCAAGGACAAGGGCCTCGTCAACCGCGTCGTCGCCGACGACCAAGTGGCCGANGAGGTGGCCNCCACCGCTGGCCGTATCGCCGCNGGCGCCCCGTTGGTCAATCGCTGGCATAAAGCCTTCGCCAACCGGGTGATGACCGGCATCCATACGCCGCGTCCGGTCGAGGCGGCGGATGTGCGCGAAAGCTACGCCTCTTTCGACACCGAGGATTTCAACACCGGTTTTCGCGCCTTNCTGGCCAAGAGCCCGCCGGTGTTCAAAGGCCGCTAGGCGGCNNCCAGCGGAGCTCNCCATGCGCAGCCTGATCCTCATCGCCCNGCGCGAATTNATCGCCTATGTGACTCAGCCGGTGGCCTATGTTTTCGTCATCGCCTTCACCGTGCTGGCCGCCGGGCTGGCCTTCCACGCCGGCCGCTTGCTGGAGCGGGGCGAAGCCGATTTGCTGGTGTTTTTCCAATTTCACCCCTGGCTTTACCTGGTCCTGATGCCGGCCATCGGCATGCGCCTGTGGGCCGAGGAATATCGCGGCGGCACGGTCGAACTGCTGCTGACCTTGCCGCTCACCGTCGGCGCCGCGGTGGTCGGCAAATTTCTCGCCGCCTGGGCGTTCGCCGCCGTCGCCCTGGCCCTGACCTTTCCGGTGTGGGTGACCATCAACCTGTTGGGCGCGCCCGATAATGGCGTGATTTTCGCCGGTTATTTGGGCAGCTGGTTGGTCGCCGGTGGCTTTCTGGCGGTCACCGCGGCGGCCTCGGCGTTGACCNGCAATCACATTATCGCGTTCATTCTNGCCGCCGCCATGTGTTTCCTGCTGCTCGCCGGGGGCACCGATCTGGTCCAAGCGACGGNCAAATCCTGGGCCGGTCCGGAACTGGCCGAGACCTTGACCAACCTCAGCGCGTTGGCGCGATTTCGCGGCTTTGTCGATGGCTTAATCGATCTGCGGGCGGTGGTTTTCTTTGTCTCGCTGATCGGCGCGGGCCTGGTCGCGACCACCGCCATCGTGCATTGGCGGACCGGCGCATGACGGCGGCACCGGAAACCTCGCGCCATCCGCGNACCGCCCGCTGGCGGGCGGCGGCGGTCGCCGCCTGCGCCGTGGTGTTTTTCGTGGCGGTGAATATCTGGGCCGAGATCAGCCTCTCCAACCAGCGTTTCGACGCCACCCACGACAGTTTGTTCACGCTCTCCGACAATACCCGCGCGGTGCTGCGCGATCTCGACGAACCGGTGACCCTGCGCCTGCTGCGCAGTCCCGACCTCGAGGGGCTTGGCGGCCGCCACGTCAGCCATGCCCGGCGGGTCGGCGAGATGCTCAAGGTCTACGCCCGGGTGGCCGGCGACAAACTACGCCTGTCGACGGTTTCGGTAGCGCCCTTCTCGGCGGCCGAGGAATTGGCCGTCGGTGCCGGCATCGAAGGCATCGCCAACACCGCCGGGACGCGTTTTTACCTGGGCCTGATCGCCACCAACTCCACCGACGGGCGCGAGNTGATCGGCCATCTGTCGCCGGAACGCGCGCGCTTTTTGGAATATGACCTGACGCGCCTGATCCATGACNTGGCGACCCCCAAAAAACCGGTGGTCGCGCTGCTTGGCGATTTGCCCTTGTTCGGCGACCGGACCCAGAACCTGCCGCCGGCGACGGTCATCGACAGCATCCGCGGCTTCTTCGAATTGCGCGCGGTGATGGGCAAGGTCGCCCGCTTCGACGATGACGTCGACGTGGTGATGATCGCCCAGGCCGCGCGCATCGACATCGGCACGCTTTACGCCCTCGACCAATTCGTCATGCGCGGCGGCCGCCTGGCGATCTTCGCCGACCCCTTGGCCGAGGCCATGCCTGGCGACCCCAACGCCGGGCCAATCAACCGCGACGGGGTCAGCGCGCTGCTCCCCCTGCTGTGGCATTACGGGGCGGCGGTGGCGGTCGATCGGGTGGCCGTCGACCGGCGTGCCGCGACCAAGGTCAACATGACCCGCGGCGGCCGAACGGTGGTGACCGAGTACCTGCCGTGGGGCGAGTTTGACAGCGAATCGCTGGCCGCCGACGAGGCCATCACCGGCAATTTGAGGCGCCTCAACTTGCGTAGCGCCGGGATCGTGTCGCTGATGCCGGATAGCCGCCTGACCCTGACCCCGCTGGTGCGCACGTCGCCGGACAGCGCGACGGTGCCGGTCGCCGCCCTCGACCCGGCACCCGACCCGTTCCGCCTGCTGGCCGAGTTCAAAGCCGGCGGCCAGGCGTTGACCCTGGCCGCCCGCCTGGGCGGGCCGGTCACCTCGGCCTTTCCGAAAGGTCCGCCGGCGGAGGTCACCGATCCAGCCGTGCGCGCCGGCCACCGGGCCACCGCCACCGCCCCGTTGGCGATGGTATTGGTCGCCGACAGCGATTTGTTGACCGACCGGACCTGGTTGGCGCCGGCCGGAGGGGCGCCCGGCGGCGCGCCGACGCCGTTTGCCAACAATGGCGATTTCGTGGTCAACACCCTCGACCAACTCAGCGGCGGCGCCGCGTTGATGGCGCTGCGCGGGCGCGGCGTCGGCAGCCGTCGCTTGACCGTTCTGGACGATATGAAGCGCGCCGCCGACAGCGCCTATCGCCAACGCGAGGCCAGTTTGGAAACCGCCATCGACGACCTTAAGCGGCAAATCAACGACCTCGCCGGCGGCCGTGACGGCGCCGCCCTGACCCTCGAGGACACCATCGAGATCGAAGCCGCGCGCCGCGATATCTTGGCCCTGGGCGAGGAATTGCGGACCATCCAATTCGATCTGCGGGAGGATTTGCGCGCCCTCACCACGCGGGTGCGAACGGTCAACTTGCTGGCCGTGCCGGCGGTCTTGGCGTTGGGGCTGCTCGTCGTCGCCGGCGGCCGCTGGCTGCGCCGACGGCGCGCCCGCGGGATCGCCGTATGAGCGCCCGCGCCCTTTTGCTGGCCCTTGCCGCCGCCCTTTTGGCGGTGATCGCGGCGACCGTCGCCGTGGTCGGCCAATTGACCGGCGGCGACAATCTCGCGCTCGGGCGGCCGGCCTTGCCGGCGGTGGCCAAAGATCCGGCGGCGGTGGCGCGCATTGACCTGGCCCATCCCAAAGCGCGCTACAGCTTTATCCGACGCGACGGCCAGTGGATCACCCCGGATAAGTTTGACCATCCGCTGTCGGCTCGGCGCGTCAATGGCTTGATCAATGAATTGGCCGCCCTGCGCCTGGTCGAAGCCAAAACCCGACGGCCGGCGCGCCTTGGGCGGATCGGCCTCGACCCCGCCGGTGGCAGCCACTTACGCTTGTTCAACGATGCCGGCGCGGTGCTGGGTGACGTCACCATCGGCGACCGGCTGGCGCGTCCAACCGGCACCGCCAAGGCCGGCACCTTTTTACGCCGCGAGGGCGAGGACCAGGCTTGGCTCGCCGGTGGCGGCGTGACCTTGCCGGTGGCCTTGAAAGCGTGGTTGGCGACCACCGTCATTGACCTTGACCGCGCTCGGGTGGCGGTCTTTGAGATGGCGCCGCGCGCCGCCAACGGGGCCGCCGCGCCGGCCTGGACGGTGGGGCGCGGCGGCCCGGGTGAAGCGTTCTCACGGCTCAGCGCCGCCGGCATCGGGCCGGCCGCGCCAGAGGCCGCGGCGGCCCTGGCGCGCAGCCTGCACCCATTGCGCTTCAGCGATGTCCGGCGGCGCCGACCAGGGGCCTTGGTGGGCCATTTCGCGCGCCTCAGGGTGGCCAGTTTCGACGGCTTGGTGGTGACCCTCGACCTTGGCCGCGAACAGACCCAAAACTGGGCGCGGTTGGCGGTCAGCGCACGCGCCGACGCCGCCGCCGAGGTGACCGCCGAGGCCGCCCGCCTGAACGACAAGGTGAAGCCCTGGGCCTACGCCCTGGCGCCGTGGTTGGTCGACCGCCTGACCGACCGCCACCAACGCCTCGCGCCGTGACCGAAGCCGTCAGGCGGCGTCAGGTTTAACGGCGGGTTCGGCGGCGGCAATTTCGAGCGCGCGGATTTCGGCCCGACCTTGGCTGGCGATGACCACCGCCCCGCGCAGGAACAGGCCGGCCAAGGCCGCCGCCACGAT
>NZLB01000035.1 GCA_002694075.1 Nisaea sp. | reverse complement strand
AGCGCAGGCCGACCACCGAACAAAAACTGGCCGGGTTGCGCAGGGAGCCGCCGAGGTCCGAGCCGCTGGCCAACCAGGCCATGCCGCTGGCCAGGGCCACCGCCGAACCGCCGGACGAGCCGGCGCAGCTTTTGCTAGTGTCCCAAGGGTTAACGGTGGCGCCGAAAACTTCGTTGAAGGTGTTGGCGCCGGCGCCGAATTCGGGGGTGTTGGTTTTGGCGTAGATAATGCCGCCGGCGCCCTCGATATTGCGCACCATCAAGTCGGATTGGGCGGGGATGTGGTCCTTGAAAATCGGCGAGCCACGGGTGGTGCGGACCCCCTCGACATCCTCCAAATCTTTGATCGCCACCGGCATGCCCGCGAGCAAGCCACGTTCGCTGACCGGTTTGGCCATCAGCGCCTTGGCGTGGGCGCGGGCGCGTTCGAAGCACAGCGTCGGCATGGCGTTAAGGGCCGGGTTGACCGCGCTGATCCGCACCTCCAGGGCATCGAGAAGATCCAAGGGGGTGATCTCTTCAGTGCGCAAGCGCGCGATCAAATCGCTGGCGGTCGCGTTGATCAAGTCTTGGTGAGCGGTCATGGCAGAATCCATCGCAAATAAATGAACACGCCTTTTACGAGGTGCAGGCAGGCACGGCAATGCATGAAGTCACCTTGACACGGCTTGGCTGCCGGTCCGATGATCGCGGTACTGGCCCTTCCGAGGAGATTTCATGTGCGCATAGCTTGGCGTGATTTACAAGATTTGGTTGTGCGCGTTTTTACCGGCCATCAGGTCGACCCGGAAATCGCCGATGTCGTCGCCGCCGCCCTGTTGCGGGCTGAGGCAGATGGGATTTCCTCCCACGGTTTGGCGCGTGTCGCGCCCTATGCCGACCAGGCGATGAGCGGCAAAGTCGATGGTTTTGCGCGGCCGGTGGTTAGCCACCCGGCCCCTGGCGTAGTCCATGTCGACGCGCGCACCGGGTTCGCTTTTCCGGCGATTGACGCCGGCCTCACCGCCGCCGAAGCGTCGGTCACGGATCAGGGGCTGGTGGCGGTAGCGATTGCCCAATCCCACCATTTCGGTGTTGCCGGTCACCATGTCGAGCGTTTGGCCGAACGCGGTCTGATCGGTTTGGCCTTTTCGAACACGCCGGCGGCGATTGCCCCCTGGGGCGGCCAACAGGCGATTTACGGTACCAACCCGATCGCCTTCGCGTGTCCGCGGGCGGCGGCGCCGCCCCTGGTCATCGATTTGTCGGTGTCGACCGTGGCGCGTGGCAAGGTGGTGCTGGCGGCCCAGCGCGGCGAGGAAATTCCGGCCGATTGGGCGTTCGATGTCGCCGGCCAGCCAACCACCGATTCGCGCGCCGCTTTCGAGGGCACCATGGCACCGCTTGGCGGGGCTTCGGCCGGCGCCAAAGGCGCCGCCTTGGCGTTGATGGTGGAACTCCTGTGCGGGGCGCTGACCGGCTCCAATTTCGGCCATCAAGGCAGCAGCTTTTTCGACGCCGAGGGACCGCCGCCGGCGGTGGGGCACCTGATCGTGGTGATCGATCCGTCGCGCTTCGGCAACGGCGGGACTTTCGCGGCCCGCGCCGAGGACTTGTTCGGCGCGATTTTGGAACAACCCGGTACCCGCTTGCCAGGGGACCGGCGGTTGGGTCTGCGCGCGCGGGTCGCCGACGCGGNCTTCGAGATACCCGACGACCTGCACCAAGAGCTTGTCGCACGGGCCGCAGGCTGACACTCTTTCAAATANCGGCCCCGTCAAAGGAANAGGGTGATGGAAAGCACAGCGGAATTACAACCGATTATTGAAGAAGTGGTNCACATTGCCACGTCCTATAGCGTCGACGTGCTGGGTGCGGTGGTCACCTTGGTGGTTGGCTGGATGCTNGCCGGATGGGCGCGCCGGGGTGTCCTGCGGGCGACNAGCCNNCTGACCTGGATGGACCAAACCCTGCGTCCNTTGTTGGCCTCCCTGGCGCGCTANGGGGTNTTGGTGATCACNGTTGTCGCGGTCCTCANCCAATTCGGGGTTGAGACGACCAGCATCATCGCGGTGCTNGGCGCCGCCGGCNTGGCCGTNGGCCTGGCNTTGCAAGGCACCCTCAGCAATGTGGCGGCTGGGCTGATGATTCTGATTCTCCGACCGTTTCGGGTGGGTGATTATATCGAGGCCGGCGGCGTCGCTGGCACGGTCTCGGAACTTGGCCTGTTCATCACCGAGCTCACGACGCCTGACAACNGTTATATCAGCATGCCCAACGCGTCCGTTTTCGGCGGCAATATTATTAATTACTCGCGCCATGCCCGGCGCCGCCTCGATGTGCNGGTGGGGGTCGCCTATGGTGCCGATCTGACGCAGGCGCGGCGGGNGCTGTTGGATTTGGCGTACGCNGACCCGCGCGTCCACCAAGANCCGCCGCCCCAGGTTTTGGTCACNGCCTTGGCCGANAGCTCNGTNAATTTGNCGCTGCGGNTGTGGACCNGCGGGNCGGANNTTTGGATGCTTAANTTCGANCTNNANGANGNGGTGAAAAANGCNNTGGANGNNGCGGGCATTGAGATTCCCTTCCCACAGCGGGTGGTCGAATTGCGTGGGGGCGGCGCGACTCCCCNCGATCCCTCCACTTTGTGATAGTATTTTAGTCTGGGGTATGGGGAGGCGTCGATGAGCCGCGCGTATTTGACTCAAAAAACCAAAGAAGCCCTCGCCGCCTGCGCCGGNGATCGGCGTGACGCGGCGTTGTTGTTGCGGGCCTGGAGTGATGGAGACATNGCCCTGCGCGAGGCNTTGGTGGCGCCGTTCATGNCCAACCTTTGCGCCCTGGCGGTGCAGCGGGTGGCGGCGCGNGACGCCGGCCCTGCGACGCCGNCCGAACGCGCCGCGCCGGCCAGTCAAGCCAGCGATCTGTTGCGGGCGATCNGCGACAAGCACGCCGAAACCATGACCAGCACNCGCGGCCGCGGCGGCCCGCCACCGCGCGGCAGCGTCCGTCATCGGCAGGCTTTGACCACTTTGGCCAGCGCTTTCAAGCCGGCCGGCGGGTCNGGCCGTCGCTGATCCTCGGTTTTCGCTGCGCGGTCAGCGTTTCAGGCGGGCCANCAATAGNAGCGGGCACGCTGCGAAAGCCGTCCATGCGAATAAATAATAAGCGTTAATGTAACCAATCATTGCCGCTTGTCGNCCGACTTCATTCGCTAAAGCCGCTAGAGAATTCGTACTTTCTACGGACCATAAAGAGTATATCGATTGCTGCATNTCAAAGCCCTCAGCATTCGGTGCAGTATATTCCGACAAATTTGCGTAGTTTGTCTTCGCAGTCCTTATGGCTACCGCAATTGAAACGGAAATAAACAAACTTGCCCCAAAATTTCGCACTAAGTGGAATAGAGAAGTAGCTTCAGCGGCTAGTTTTGAATCCAGAGTATAAAAGGCNAGGACTGTCAGCGGGACCCATATCAAACCCACTCCGAGGCCCTGCAAAGTTGTCGTCCAGAGCACGTCAAAGGTTGTCATATCAAGGCTAAANTGTGCCATGTACCANCCAGCTAAACCTTGAAGGAAAAACCCNATAAATAGTGTAATTCGCGGATCTATTTTGTTGGCTTTAACCATGATCATGAAGCCCAACATGGTTCCAAAGCCGCGCGCACCCAAAAGGATCCCAATCACTGAATCGGGATATCCGCGCANAGTTTGAAGCATGGGCGGCATTAAAACCATTGGCGTAAAATTGAGCATCCCGAAAATAAANACAATGATCAACCCAATAANNAAATTACGATCTCTTAGTAGTGTTGGGTTGAGAAATGGACGTTCATGCGTTAANGAGTGCGCAACAAAAATNTAAAAAGCTAAGGCGCCAATTGAAGCCATTGCAATGATTTGGCCGCTCTCGAACCAATCATTNCGTTCCCCTCTATCCAGCATGTATTGAAATGCGGCTATTGATATGGAAAGTGCTAAAAACCCAGTCCAGTCNAGGGGGGTGCTAGATAGATTGGTGCGGTCTTTCATAAAAAGAATGATGCCAAAAACCGACACNACTCCAAGCGGTACGATCATGAAAAAGACCCAACGCCAACTCAATGCGTCCGTCAGATAGCCGCCAAAAACGGGNGCTATAACAGGNCCTAATACAACGCCAGTTCCAAAAACCGCCATCGCCATACCCTGCTTCGCCTTCGGATAGCTTGTGACGATGAAGGACTGGCTGATCGGCGCCAAGGGGGCGGCGAACGCGCCTTGCAATATTCGAAAAAAGACCAGTGTTTCTAGATCGGTGGACAAACCGCAAAACAGTGTAGANACAGTAAACATTGTAACCGCAACAAGTAAGACGCCCCTCCTGGAGAAGCGACCGGCCAGCCAGCCGCTGACCGGCGTCGCCACCGCCGTGGCGATGATGTTGAAGGTCACCACCAGGGCGATTTCATCGGTGGTCGCCGACAACGCCCCTTGAATGCGCGGCAAGGCGACATTGGCGATGGTCACGGTCATCGCGTAAAGCGTGGTGACAACCGTCGCCGTCGCCAAAATGAGGAATCTCTCACGCGGGCTGAAACCAGTATCTTCTTCGAGCAGGGTCGCGGTTGCCATTGCGCATGGATAGCGCGCCGCCGCGGCAATGTCATCTTTCGCCGCGGCCTCACGCCAAAACGTCGCGACGGGGCGAAAAAAAACGGCGCGCCCAATCTGAAGCGCCGATGATGCCGGGATTGATGAAGCCGCTGATGCAAGCCAAAAGGACCTCCCCAGCGAGGAGCAGTTTATCGCTGATGTCTCTTCGTGGACATCTTGCTGCGAAAACGTCGGCGTCTGTTGACCCAATCTCGCTAGCGTGATCTTGCGGCGGACTCTGTCGTTGGATACCTGTCGTGCGAGCGGGTCGCAATTGACGCAAATGGCGAAGTAAATTCTTTTTCGTGTATATTTCTTATAATTTGGCAGGTAACCGGGCACGTCGCCGCCGGCGCGCGCTGACCGTGGAACCCGCCGGGGCAAGGGAATCGACGTGATGAGCCAGCTTCACCGACGCTTTGACCGCGATATGATCGACCTTGATGACAAAACCGTCTTGGTCACCGGCGGCACCGGGTCGTTTGGCCAACAATTCATCCGCACGGTTTTGCAAAATTTCCAAATGCGGCGCTGCATCGTGTTTTCCCGCGACGAGCAAAAACACTATGAGATGTCGCAAACCTTTCCAGTCGAGCGATATCCTTGCATGCGCTATTTCATCGGTGACGTTCGCGATGTCGACCGCCTAGAGTTGGCCATGCGGGATGTCGATTATGTGGTGCACGCGGCGGCGATGAAACATGTGCCGTTGGC
>NZLB01000034.1 GCA_002694075.1 Nisaea sp. | reverse complement strand
CAGCGAGGATTTATTTTGGTTACGCGCCGGCATTGTCTGTGACACCGCCGACAAACGCCTGCAACAGGTCGAGTTGAACCTCACTCTTCTGGCCGAATTGGACGCGCCGGAAAATCCGTTCATCGAAGCGGCAACGGCGTTTTTGACCGGCGAGAAAATTTCCCGCCCGGCGGATCGCGCGCTCGACCCGCCGACCTTGGCGATGGTCCGCTTGGGCGGCGGCGCGCTGACCGCCGAATTCGGCGATGAGCTAACCGGCGACCTCCGCACCGCCCTTTTGCGGTCCGAGTCAACGCCGTATCAGCTGCGCCTCGCCCTGGCTGAACAGGCCGCCGGCTGGGGCCAAATATCGGGCGGCGATCTGCGCGCGCTTTATCAAAACATTACGGTCGGCGAAGACCAGCTGGATAATGTCCTGGCGGTCGCCAAGACCGAGGCCGACGCCCATGCCAGCGGTTTGCTATTTCGCGCCGCCGAGGCCCAAGGGTCGGACGTGACCCGGGCCATGTACATCGACCATGCCATCACGCTGGCGCGGAGCCGGGGCACGATGCAGGCCACCGGGGGGCCGCTGGCGGAATTGGTCGGGGCGATGACGCCAGCCTCGCATCTGCAGTGGTTTACGCCGACCGCGGTCGAGATTTTGATCGCCGGCGGCAAATCGACGGCAATCGATCCCTGGCGCCAATTGGCACGCCGCCGCGACGCCGAGAAAGAAGACACCCGCCAGCGCTGGGCCAGGGTCCGGCCGCTGGCGTATCTGGCGGCCACCACCGCCCCGCCATGGGACAGCGCCATGATGCCGGACTGGCAAGCGGCGGCAAAAGCCAATTTCGCGGATAAGGCGACCGCCCGGCGGGTGCAACTGACTGCCCTTTTGGAGGCCGTCGGCGCGCCCCTTGACGGCGCCGTGTGGCCGGCCACGACCGTTGACGCGGCGATGGTCGCCGACCATTACGCGCTGCGCCGCCGGCTCCAGAACGCCGCCGAGGCCGGCCGCGTTGGCGAAACCATCCTGTTGACCGCAATTTTGTTGGGGCAAGCGCCGCTCGCCAAATCGGCCACCGCCGACGTGGTGACAGCGATCACCGCCCTGATGGCGATCGATCAAACGGCCGCCGGCCGCGCCCTGGCGTTGGAGGCGGCCCTGGCCCGCGGTCTTTGAATGGCGCGCGGCCAGGCTTCATCGCACGTGCCGGCCTTGGCGCTTGAGGGCTTTTTGGAAATGCTCATCGCCGAACGCGGCGCGGCGACCAACACGGTCGCCGCCTATGGCCGCGACCTCCGTGATTTCAGCGATTTTTGCGCCCGTCGCCGAAGCCAGACCGAGACCGCCGACGCGGCAACGGTGCGGGCCTATTTGGCGGATTTGGTGACTCGCGAGCTGAGCGCCCGAACCAGCGCTAGGCGGCTTTCCACCCTGAAACAGTTTTTCGGTTTTCTGGTCACCGAAGGGCGCCGCGAAGATGATCCCACCGCCCTGATCACCGGGCCGCGCCAGGGCCGGCGCTTGCCCAAATTCCTGACCGAGGCGGAAGTTGACGACCTATTGGCCGCCGCCGCCGGCGCCGGCAAACCGGAGGACCTCAGGCTCAGCTGTTTGATGGAACTGCTCTATGCCTCCGGCCTGCGCGTCAGCGAACTGGTCAGCTTGCCGCTCGCCGCGGTGCGGCGCGACCCGCGCATTATCCTGGTCACCGGCAAAGGCGGCAAAGACCGCATGGTGCCGTTGACCGAGGCGGCACGCGCGGCCGTGGCTTCCTATCTGCCGGTGCGCGAACACTTCGGACCGCCCCAGGCGCCCTTCCTGTTTCCTTCGCGCGGCGGCACCGGTCATTTAACACGCCGGCGGGTCGGCCAATTGCTCGACGGTTTGGCGGTGCGCGCCGGGATCGCGCCGACGCGTGTCTCGCCGCATGTCCTGCGCCACGCCTTCGCCACTCATCTCCTGGCCCATGGCGCCGATTTGCGTAGCGTGCAACAAATGCTGGGCCACGCCGATATCTCAACAACCGAGATTTATACCCATGTCCTTGCCGCCCGCCTGCAGGGGCTGGTCAACACCGCCCACCCCCTGGCCGAGGCACCGGACTAAGCGGTGACGGCCAGCTTGCCAGCACCGCGGGCCATCGCTATCGTGCGCGGCTGTTGACGAGGTTGGAATTTCCATGCGCAATTTCCTGGACTTCGAGAAACCGATCGCCGATCTCGAAGGCAAAATCGAAGAGTTGAAGCACCTGTCGACTTCCGGTGACATCAACATTGCCGAGGAAGTTGGCAAACTGCAAAGCAAAGTCGAACGCCAGCTTCAAAGCATTTACCAGAAGCTCACCCCGTGGCAGACGGTCCAGGTCGCGCGTCATCCCGACCGCCCGCACGTCAAAGATATCCTGGCCGCCATGATCAGCGATTTCATGCCCCTGGCCGGCGACCGGGCGTTTGGTGACGACGCCGCGGTGATTGGCGGGCTGGGCCGGTTCCGCGGTCGCGCGGTGATGGTCATCGGCACCGAAAAGGGCCGCGACACCGATGAGCGCCTGCGCCACAATTTCGGCATGGCGCGCCCGGAAGGCTATCGCAAGGCGCAGCGCCTGATCACCTTGGCCAATCGCTTTGGTCTGCCAGTGCTAACCTTCGTCGACACCGCCGGCGCCTATCCCGGAGTCGACGCCGAGGAACGCGGCCAGGCCGAGGCCATCGCCCGCACCATTGAGGTTTGCCTTGGCGCCGAGGTGCCGATCATCGTCACCATTGTCGGCGAGGGAGGCTCCGGCGGGGCCGTCGCCCTGGCCGCCGGCGACTATGTGATGATGCTGGAAAATGCGGTTTATTCGGTGATTTCGCCGGAAGGCTGCGCGTCCATCCTGTGGCGGAGCGCGGCCAACGCCCAAGAAGCCGCCGAAGCCTTGCGCATGACTGCCAAAGACTTGCTGAAACTCGGCGTCATTGACGAGATCGTGTCGGAGCCGCTGGGCGGCGCCCACCGCGACCCGGCGGCCGCCTTGACGGCGCTGTCCGACGCCGTCGCCGGCGCCCTGGCCACCTATGGCGACCGGCCGGCGGAGACGCTCAGGGCCGACCGTCGGCGCAAATTCATCGGTCTTGGCGGGCGCAGTCTGTAGGCTTCACTGTGGTCCCCATAAAGGCGTCGAAGGCGGCCCAAAATCGCGCTCTGAGCGGCGCGGCTTCCAGCATTACCTCGTGGCGGGCGCCTTCCAAAATAACCCCCTCGCCGGCCGGTAAGCGCGCGAGCAGACGCGCCGCCGCCGAGGTTTCGACGATGCGGTCGTCGCCGGCCATGACCATCAACACCGGCTGGTCGATAGCTTCGGCGAAACCGGCGCGCTCGGTNAGNGCGATGGAAGTGCGCGCCGCCTTGACCCAGTCATAGGTCGGGGCGCCGACGGCGAGCGCCGGGTCNCGNTCGATGAACGCGAAAATTTGCGCGAAACGGNCCGGATCGCTGGTCAGCGGATTNTCGGCGAANCGGCGGTTGGCNTNCGATTGNGGGCCGCCGGCNAGGATGTAACGACGGCCTTGGCCAAGGGCGATCATCAAATCGACGAACCAATTGACCAACGCCTTTTGCCACAGCGCCATGCGGATATCGATCATCGGCGCAGACAGCACCAGGCGGGCGCATGCGTCGGGCCGCCGATGGGCGAAGCGCAGCGCCAAATGTCCCCCCATGGAATGGCCGAGAACCGGCCACGGTGGGCGCGCCGCCGGGTCGCGCGCGGCGGCCGCGGCGAGCACCGCGTCCAGGTCGTCCAGATGAGTCTCGAACCGATCGATCCAGCCCTTTTGGGGATCGCCGCAGGCCCGCGTCGAGCGACCTTGGCCGCGCCAATCGAAGATCAACGCGCCCATGTCGCGGGCGCGCAGCATGGCCACCGTGTCCAATTGTTTTTCAAGGAACTCGGCGTAGCCGATCAGGATCAACAGCGCCGGCCGATCCGGCGGCGGCGCGAACCAGGCCCAGCGCAGGCGCGCGCCATCGGGCCGTTCCAGCATGTCGCAGACACCGCCCAGATCGGCGACGGTCGGCAACGTGGCGCTCATGCGCCCGGTCCCCGCTCAGCCATCGCCAGCTGGTCGGCCAGCACACCGACCAATTCCGGGCGGCGGCGCAGCAAGGCGCGCGCCGGCGCCCGGGTGCCGCGCGGCCAACCGGCCAGATCGCCACCATGGGTGGCGGCCAGGCTGCGAAACTGATCCTCGGCCATCTCGCGGCCTCTGGAAGCGACCGGCTTGGCCATGTCATCGGGCATGGTCAGTATCCTTTCCACTGGCAGATTTGCCGGCTTGCCGGGAACCTGTCAATCACTGGCCGGCGGAACGATCCTGGCGCGGCCGCGATCAAGGCTCGACGGCGCTGGCCCGCGCGCGCTAGGGTCTCCGGCATGCACGTCAACAGGGAGCCTCGAGATGCCTGCGCCACGCGAAAAAGTAATCATCACCTGTGCCGTCACCGGCTCCATCCATACCCCGACGATGAGCCCGCATCTGCCGCTCACCGCCGATGAGATCGCCGAGCAGTCGATCGCCGCCGCCGAAGCCGGCGCCTCGATCCTGCACTTGCACGCCCGCGATCCCGAAGACGGCCGGCCGACCCCCGACCCCGACGCCTTTATGGCCTTTTTGCCGCGCATCAAGCAGGCCAGTGACGCGGTGGTCAATATCACCACCGGCGGCGGCCACGGCATGTCGCTGGAGGAACGTCTGGCGGCACCGCTCAAAGCCAGCCCGGAAATGACCTCGTTGAACATGGGCTCGATGAATTTCGGCCTGTTCCCGATCCTCGACAAGATGGACAGCTTCCAACATGAATGGGAGCGCCAGCACCTGGAGAATTCGCGGGATTTCATTTTCCGCAACACCTTTAAGGACATCGAATACATTCTCAAAGAGCTCGGCGAGGGCCATGGCGTGCGTTTCGAGTACGAGTGCTATGACGTCGGCCATTTGTACAATCTCGCCCATTTCCTGGAGCGTGGCTTGGTCAAGCCGCCGCTCTTCGTGCAAACCATTTTCGGCATTCTCGGCGGCATCGGCGCGGATGAGGAAAATCTGATGCACATGAAGCGCATCGCCGACAAATTGTTTGGCGACGATTATCAGTGGTCGATCCTGGCGGCCGGCCGCCACCAGATGAGTTTCGTCACCATGGGCGCCATGCTCGGCGGCAATATCCGCGTCGGTTTGGAAGACAGCCTGTATATTGCCAAGGGCGAATTGGCCAAAAGCAACGCCGAACAGGTGGCCAAGGTCAAACGCATTGTCGAAGACCTGTCGATGGACGTCGCCACACCGGCCGAGGCGCGCGAGATGCTCGCCCTCAAAGGCGGCGACATGGTCAATTTCTAAATCGCCATGGTCGATCTTCATATCACCGGGACGACGGCGGTGTTCGGCATCGTCGCCGATCCGACCGACCATGTGCGCGCACCGATGGTGTTCAACCCGCGCTTCGCGGCCCATGGCCGCGACGCGGTGATGGTGCCCTGCCATGTGACGCCGGAGGATTTGCCGGCGTTCATGGCCGGCCTGCGCGCGCAACGCAACTTCCACGGGCTAGCGGTCACCATTCCGCACAAAATGGCGATCATGGCGCTGTGCGACGAGATCGGCGAGCAAGGCCGCCTGGTCGGCGCCGTCAACACCATCCGTATCGACGCCGACCGGCGCGTCCATGGCGAAAATTTCGACGGCCAGGGCTTTGTCGCCGGGCTGCGCGCCGAAGGTTTCGAAGTGACCGGCAAAGCGGTCTTTCAAACCGGCGCCGGCGGGGCCGGCCGGGCCATCGCCTTCGCCGTCGCCGCCGCCGGCGCGGCCCGCTTGACGATCCACAACCGCACCCGCGCCAAGGCCGGGGAATTGGCGGCGGCGGTGACGGCGGCCTATCCGGCGTGCCGCGCTGAGGCGGTCGACGGCCCCGATGGCGACACCGAGGTNGCGATCAACACCACTTCNCTCGGCCTGCACGCCGGCGACCCCTTACCGATCNATCTGGCCGCCCTCGCCCCGGCGGNGGTGGTCGCCGAGATCATCATGATCCCGGAGGAAACCGACCTNNTGGNCGCCGCCCNCGCGGCCGGCCACCCAGTCCATTACGGCCGCCATATGCTGGACCATCAAATTCGCNTGATCGCNGNCTATATTGGGGCNTAAACCNCCCNNTTTCCGNGCCAAGGAATTTTCACGATGCCCGTCGATATTTTTGTCATTCATGAAAACCCCGAATGGCTGGCGCCGCTGGCCACCGCCCTGGCTCGACGCGACGCCCGTCTGGTTGATTGGAACATGGCCGAACGTTCCGTCGACCTGACCCAGACGCCGCCGGTCGGCGTTTTTTTCAGCCGTATGAGCGCGTCCTCGTTCAGCCGCGGCAATGACCGGGTGCCGGAATTGACCAGCGCCCTGTTCGCCTGGCTTGAACGGCATGGCCGGCGAGTCGTCAACGGCAATCCGGCGCTGCGCTTGGAGCTCAACAAAGCGGCCCAATACAGCGCCCTGCAAGCGGCCGGCATCGCGGTGCCGGCGACTCACGCCGCCCTCGGGGCGGCGGCGATTGACCGGGTGCTCACCGATTTTGGCCCGGGGCCGGTGATTTTGAAGCCTAATCGCGGCGGCAAAGGGCTCGGCGTGCAAGGCTTCGACAATGCCGCGGCGGCACGCGCGGCGGTGGCCGCCGGCGCGATCAGCGAGTCCATTGATGGCGTGACCTTGATCCAGAACTACATCCACGCGCCACGCGGCATTATCACCCGCGCCGAGTTTATCGGCGGCCGCTTCCACTACGCGGTCGAAATCGACGCCACCAAGGGTTTTGAGCTGTGTCCCGCCGAGGTCTGCCTGGTTCCGGACGAGACGGCGGCGCCGAGCTTCACCATTATCGACGCCATCGACGACGATCTCCGCCAACGCTACGAGGCGTTCCTGGCCGCCGCCGGCATCGAAATCGCCGGCATTGAGTTCATCGTCGATGAAGCCGGTCAGGTTTTTACCTACGACATCAACACCAACACCAATTACAACCCGCTGGCCGAACAGGTCGCCGGCCGTGACGCCGCCGGCGCGGTGGCGGATTTCCTGCTCGCCCAAGCGGCCGCGTTGACGGCATCCAACGCCGCCTGATCGAGCCGGCAAGTCGCATAATGGGCCGTCAAGTCACGATGGGGCGGGAAACCAGCGTGCTTGCAAATCGGCGCGCGCCCTGGGGTCGCCGCGCGCCTGGCGCGACAACGGCAAGCGGCGGTCGCTAACCAGCCGCGCCGGGCTGCCACCCAATTCCAATAAACGGTCGGCGACGGCCAGCGCCTGGCCATGGTCATGGGTGGCGATCAAGCAGGTCGCGCCGCTGCGGTCCAGAACATCGACCATCACCGCCTGCACCCGCGCGCTGCTGGCTGCGTCGAGAGAGACCAAAGGTTCGTCCATCAAGATCAAACTCGGCGCGACCGCCAAGGCGCGCGCCATGGCCGCCCGCCGCTGCATGCCGAGCGAGGCTTTCTCGGGGTGGAGATCGGCCGCCGCCGCCAAACCGACGGCGTCCAGCAAGGCGCGGGCGCGCCCCGGCGTGCACGCCGGATGGGCCAAGGTGATGTTCTGGGCGAGCGTCCGCCAAGGCAACAGACGGGGGGTTTGAAAAACCATCGCCAAGGCGCCGGGCGGCCGCGTGATCTGGCCACCAAACGCCGAGTCCAACCCAGCGATCAAGCTTAACAGAGTGGTTTTGCCAATCCCCGACGGGCCGATCAAAGCGGCGCGCTCACCGGCCGCCAGCTCAAAGGCGATGTCCGCCAGCACCGGCGCCGTGCCAAATTGTTTGGCCGTCACCGCCACCCGCAGCCCGCTCATCGCCGCCACCGTGTGGCCCGTCGCTGCCATGGATCGAGGAGCAAAATTTCAATCGCTTGAACCACCACGATAAAGCCGATGGCATAGGCCAGGATAGTCGCCACGTCGAACAATTGGAAATAGACATGCAGTTGGAACCCGACCCCGTTTGGCCGGCCCAAGAGCTCCACCACCAGCACGATTTTCCACACCAGCGCCAGGCCGTTCCGCGCCGCGGCGGCGAAATAGGGCGCCAGTTCCGGCAGCACCAAATGGCGCACCCGCGCCCAGGGCGAAAAGCGATAGACCGTCGCCATTTCCGCCAAATCGCGGGAACTGGCGCGCATGCCCACACGCAGGATGGTCGCCACATTGGGGATTTTATTGATCGCCACCGCCGTCACCGCGGCGGTTTCGGTGAGGCCAAACCAGACGTAACACAAAATCACCGTGACCAAGGCCGGCAGATTTAAAAACAGCACCAACCAGGCGTGAAACAGCCGGTCGGTGAGCGCGTGGCCGCCAAGGGCGACGCCAATCGCCCCGCCAACCGCCATCGCCACGGTGAAGGCGGCGGCGACACGGGCCAGGGTGGCGGCCAAGTGGCCAAAGTAGTTTTCCACCGCGATCTCGACCAAAAAGGCGCGCCAGACCGCCAACGGCCCCGGCAGCAGATCGCTGGCGACGAACGCCGCGACGACCGCCCACAAGACAACAAAGCCGCCAGCGACAGGATATGAACGGCCGCCCGGCGGCGCGCGTCATGATCCGCCATCGCGGCGCTAGGGCCGGGGAATGGTGAATAAGCGCGGATCGAAGCGGCCGATTTGGGCCTTGAAGGCGGCCGGCGCCTGGTCGATCAAAAGCGCGTGCAACCGCCCCGCGGCCGCTGTGTCCGCCGGTGTCCAGGGACGCGGAACGCCGGCCACGTAATGGCGCCGCAAAAGCGCCCGGGCGGCGGCGTCAACGCCTTTCATGCGCGGTTTCAGCGCTCGCCAAGCGTCATCGTCATCGGCCAAAAGCGCCTGGCCATTGCGCACCGATACCAAAAACCGAGTGATCGCCGCATCATCGCTACGCCCCCGATCCCAGAGATAGCCAATCATCGCCGGCGCCGGCGCGATATCCAGCTTGGCCATGGCGCCAACGGCATCAATCAAACGCCGGGCGCCGGCCGCTTGCATCCGCGCCGACCAATGCCAAAAGGTCGAGACGGCGTCGAGCTGACCATCGCGCAATTGCCGCGCCATCAACGGCGGGGCGGCAAATAAAACCTCGCTACCGGCGGCCAACTCGGCCCCGCAGTCGCGGCGCGCGAGGGCTTGGTACAGCAACCAGCTTTTGTCGAATTTGCCGCCGACAATGCCAATGCGCCGGCCGCGCACGGCGCACAGATCGGTGATCTCCGGCGTCACCATGAGCGCGCCAAGGGCGTTGGAATAGGGCTGAAAGCGAAGGTCACGGCCCTTGCCGCGCTGGCGCAGCCCCCAAAACCAATCGGACACCAGAAGGTCGACCTCGCCGGCTTCGAAGGCGATGGTCGTCGCCGCCTTGCCGGCGTAGCCGCGCACCACCAAGCGGTAGCCGGCGGCGGTGTTGTAGCCCTGGCGTTTAATGGTGTCCATCACCCAGTTGACGGTGCCGAATTTCAACACGGCGATGCGCACCTCGGGCATCGCCGCTTTGACCGCCCCGGCGCCCATCGCCAGCGCGATGGCGAAACAAATCAGAAGCTTACGCATGGCTCACTCCCTTTAATGCACGCCAAGAGTGTATCAAGCGGTGAATTTATGCGCAAAACAGGTGTCGTGAGAACTTCCTAAGAGTCGATTTCACCACCTAAACGAGTCGATTCGGGGTTGTTCCATCAGGGCAAGTTTTGTAGTCTCTAGACGATCAAACACAATATTTAGTGGCACCATGCCGTTTTGCGGTGCCGAGGGAGAAAAACATGGCGCAGGCTGCTGGATCGGTATGGACCGACGACCGCCTCGAACAATTGAAGTCATTGTGGTCCAAGGGGTTGTCAATCACTCAGATTGGTCAGGAGATCGGGGTTTCGCGTAACGCCGTGGTCGGCAAGGTCCATCGCATGGGCCTGCCCAAGCGTCAGTCGCCGATCATGCGCGCCGAAAAAGCGCCGGCGCCGCAGCCGGTCAACCCGGTCAACGCGATGACTTTTCAGGAATGGGATCGCAGCAAATGCTGCTGGCCCATCGGCGATCCGAAAAGCGACGATTTCCGGTTTTGCGGCGAACGCGCCAGCGAGGGACGGCCCTATTGCGCGCACCATTGCGCGATGGCCTACACAACCACGCGGGAAAGCAACGCCAGTTAGAACCGACGCGCCGGCAAGCAAGGCGTTGAACCGACGGCCCTCCTGCTTTATTCACTGAAGGTGGTGAACGGGAGAGGAGAGGGCCATGAGCATCAACGGCAAAGCCTATATTGCCGGCGCGTATGAACACCCCACGCGCAAAGCGACCGATAAATCTCTGGCGCAATTGCACGCCGAATGCGCCAAGGGCGCTTTGGCCGACGCCGGGCTGACCAAAGACGATGTCGACGGCTATTTCTGCGCCGGCGACGCGCCCGGCCTGGGGGCGCTGTCGATGGCCGACTACATGGGCCTCAAGCTGCGCCATATCGACACCACCGAAACCGGCGGCTCGTCTTATGTGATCCATGTCGCCCACGCCGCCGCCGCCATCGCCGCCGGCAAATGTTCGGTCGCGCTGATCACGCTCGCGGGCCGACCGCGCGCCGAGGGCATGGCCACCGGGACTGCGCCGCGCAATTACGGCGCCAGTGCGCCTGACGTGGCGTTCGAATTTCCCTACGGCGCGACCGTGGTCAACATGTACGCCATGTGCGCCATGCGCCATATGCACGAATACGGCACCACCAGCGAACAACTGGCCTGGATCAAGGTCGCCGCCTCGCATCACGCCCAACATAATCCGGACGCCATGCTGCGCGACGTGGTGACGGTCGAGGACGTGGTCAATTCGCCGATGATCGCCGACCCGCTGCACCGCTTGGATTGCTGCGTGATTAGCGACGGCGGCGGCGCGCTGGTGGTGGTGGCGCCGGAAATCGCCAAATCCTTGAACCGCCCACTGATCAAAATGCGCGGCGGCGGCGAGGCCCTGAAACATCAAATGGGCGGTAAGGTCGACCTGACCTATAGCGCGGCGGTGGAAAGCGGCCCAGCCGCCTTTGCCGACGCCGGGCTGACCCCGGCCGATATTAAATATGTCTCCATCTACGACAGCTTCACGATCACCGTGTTGATGCAGTTGGAGGATCTCGGTTTCGCCGAAAAAGGTCAGGGTGGCCGCCTGGTCGCCGATGGCAACCTGATCACCGGCACCGGCAAGCTCCCGTTCAACACCGACGGCGGCGGCCTCTGCAATAACCACCCCGGCAACCGCGGCGGCATGACCAAGGTCATCGAGGCGGTGCGCCAATTGCGCGGCGAGGCCCACCCGGCGGTGCAAGTGGCCAATTGCGATTTGGCCCTGGCCCACGGCACCGGTGGCTCACTCGGGACCCGCCACGGCGCCGGCACAATCATCATGGAACGGGAGTAATCGCCATGAGCAGCGAACAACGCAGCATTCCGGCCCCGCAGGCCGATCCCGATACCGCCGAATTCTGGGAGGCCGCCCGCGCCGGCACCTTGATGATCGGCCGCTGCCAAGATTGCGGTGAGGCGCATTACTACCCGCGCCACATTTGCCCCCATTGCGGCAGCGGCAAAGTGACCTTCGAGGCCGCGTCGGGCGATGGCGTGATCTATAGCTACAGCGTCATGCGGCGGGCGCCGATCCCCTATGCCATCGCCTATGTGACCTTGGCCGAGGGACCGGTGATGATGACCAATATCGNCGATTGCGACCTGGACAATTTGGCCGTTGGCCAAAGTGTGCGTTTGGTCCACAAAGACACCGAAGACGATGGGCCGCCGGTGGCCATGTTCACCCCGGCNTGACAGCGCGCCGCCCGCGGGCGGCGAGNTTATGACAAGAAGGAAAGACGATGACCGATCGCATTGAAACCGACGGCTTGGCCGTCGACGCCAGCCTTTATCGTTTCATCATGGACGAGGCCCTGCCCGGTAGCGGTGTCGATCCCGCCGCCTTCTGGACCGGTCTGTCGGCGATTATCCACGACCTGGCGCCGGTCAACCGCGCCCTGCTGGCCAAACGCGACGACCTGCAGGCGCAAATCGACGCCTGGCACCAGGCGCNTGCCGGCCAAGCCCTGGATTTCGCCGCCTATAAGGCGTTTTTGACCGAGATCGGCTATCTGCAACCGGAAGGCGCCGATTTCACCGTCGACACGCGCGATGTCGATCCCGAGATTTCCCATGTCGCCGGGCCGCAATTGGTGGTGCCGGTGATGAACGCGCGCTACGCCCTGAACGCCGCCAACGCNCGCTGGGGCTCGCTCTATGACGCGCTGTACGGCACCGACGCGATTTCCGAGGACGAGGGCGCCACCCGCGCCGGCGGTTACAACCCCGCCCGCGGCGCCAAGGTCATCGCCTGGGCGCGCGCCTTTCTCGACCGTGCCGCACCACTGACCGGCGGCGCCAGCCACAGTGACGCCAGCGGTTACCAAGTGGTCGACGGCACCCTGGCGGTCGCCACCACCGGCGGTCAGGTCGGCCTCGCCGACGTCGGACAATTCGCCGGCTATCGCGGCGACGCCGCGGCGCCAAGCCACATTCTGCTTTGCCATAACGGCTTGCATATCGATATCTGCATCGACGCCNGCCATCCGATTGGCCGCGACGACGNCGCCCATGTCGCCGACGTGGTCATCGAGTCGGCGATGTCGACGATCATGGATTGCGAAGATTCCGTCGCCGCCGTCGACGGCGCCGACAAGGTCGTCACCTATCGCAATTGGCTGGGCCTGTTAAAAGGCGATTTGACCGACACCTTCGTGAAGGGCGGCGAAAAGGTCACCCGCACGCTCAACCCCGACCGCACCTACACCGCGCCCACCGGCGGCAGCTTGAGCCTGCATGGCCGCTCCTTGATGCTGGTCCGCAACGTCGGTCATTTGATGACCACACCGGCGGTCCTCGACCGGGATGGCCAAGAAATCCCCGAAGGTATTTTGGACGGCATGGTTACCGCGCTAGCGGCGGTCCACGACCTGAAGAGCGGTGGCGCCTACCGCAACAGCCGGGCCGGCTCGGTCTACATCGTCAAACCGAAAATGCATGGCCCCGAAGAAGTCGCCTTCGCCGACACGCTGTTCGCGCGCGTCGAGGATGTTCTGGGCCTGGCCCGCANCACCTTGAAAATGGGCATCATGGACGAGGAACGGCGGACCACGGTCAACTTGAAGGAATGCATCCGCGCCGCCAAATCGCGCGTCTTCTTCATCAACACNGGCTTCCTTGACCGCACCGGCGACGAAATCCACACCTCCATGGAGGCCGGCCCCTTCCTGCGCAAGGCCGACATCAAGGATCAGCCGTGGATCAAGGCCTATGAGGATTGGAATGTCGACATCGGGCTGGCTTGCGGCCTGCCCGGCCACGCCCAAATCGGCAAGGGCATGTGGGCGATGCCGGATTTGATGGCAACCATGCTGGAGCAGAAAATCGGCCACCCAATGGCCGGCGCCAACACCGCCTGGGTGCCGTCGCCGACCGCCGCCACCCTGCACGCCACCCATTATCACACGGTCGATGTGCTGGCCCGTCAGGCNGAGCTGAAATCCCGGCCGCGGGCNGCCCTTGACGATATTTTGACGGTGCCGCTGGCCGACCGCCCCAACTGGTCGGCCGACGATATCCAGGCCGAATTGGACAACAANGCGCAAGGCATCCTCGGCTATGTGGTGCGCTGGGTGGACCAGGGCGTGGGCTGTTCGAAAGTGCCGGACATCAACGATATCGGCCTAATGGAGGACCGCGCGACGCTNCGCATCTCCAGCCAGCATATCGCCAACTGGCTGCACCACGGGGTCTGTGACGCGGCGCAAGTGCGCGCCACCCTGGAGCGCATGGCCGCCGTCGTCGACCGGCAAAACGAGGGGGATTCNGCCTACACCCCAATGGCCCCCAATTTCGACGACAGCGTCGCTTTCCAGGCGGCCGCCGATTTGGTGTTCNCTGGCCGCGCGCAACCGAGCGGCTATACCGAACCGGTCCTGCACGCCCGCCGCTTGGANGCCAAGGCGGCGTCGTAAAATTGGCCCGGCGGCGCCCGTGGGCGCCGCNGGCACGCCTCTCTTGAGCCGCCGCGCCTTACGCCGCCGCGATTGGCAGGATTTTGCCCGGGTTGAGGATGTTTTTCGGGTCCAGGGCCAGTTTCAAACTGCGCATCACCGCCAATTCCTCGGGGCTGCGGCTAAGGCCCAAGAACTCGCGCTTGAGCAGGCCAATGCCATGTTCCGCCGAGATCGACCCGCCACGCCCCATCAGCGGGCCGAACACCAGTTCCTCAATCTCATGGCGATGGTCGCCGGTTTCCGGCCCGATATGGGCGCCAAGATGCAGGTTGCTGTCGCCAAGATGGCCGAAGGAAATGAACTGAGCGTGGGGCCAGCGCGCTTTCAAGCCGGCCTCGACCTCGGCCAGGTAATCTTCCATTTCCGAGATCGGCACACTGACATCGAAGCTGACCTGGCCGCCATTGCGGAAGGCGTCACGGATCGCCGGCACATCGTCGCGNATATTCCAGAACGATTGCCGCTCGCCCTCCGATTGGGCGATCAAGGCGTCGACCACCAGGCCCTTTTCAAAGGCGTCGCCAAGGGCGTTTTCAAACCGCTCCTTGTCGCTGGCCGGATCGCCGCCCAGGGCCTCGACTAAAATGAAATGGCTCGGGCCAAGCGGTAGCGGTTTGTCATTATGGGAATGTTCGCCGGTCAAAATCTCATAGGCCGAGGTCCACATCACCTCGAAAGCCGACAAGGTGCCGGACAAGCGCGCATCCATATGGCGCAGCAGGGCGGTGACATTGTCGAAGCCATCGACCGCGACAAAGGCGGTCTCCTCGCTCAGCGGTTTCGGCCGCAAACGAAGCACCGCCTTNGTGACGATGCCAAGGGTCCCCTCGCCGCCGATGAACAATTGCTTGAGGTCGTAGCCGGTGTTGTTCTTAAGAATTTTATGCAGCGACGAGAGTATTGTGCCATCGGCCAGCACCGCTTCCAGCCCGAGCACCATATCGCGCATCATGCCGTAACGGATCNCCCGGTTGCCGCCGGCGTTGGTCGACAGATTGCCGCCNATGGTCGCCGANCCGCGGGCGCCGAGATCGAGCGGCAACATCATGCCGGCCTCGGCCGCCGCCTCCTGGGCGGCTTGCAAGGTGACNCCGGTTTCGACGGTCATGGTCGCGGTGTCCCGGTCAATCTCGACAATCCCGGTCATCCGTTCCATCGACAGGGCGATTTCCTGTTCATTGGGCACACCGCCCTTGACCAGGCCGGTCATGCCGCCCTGCGGCACCACCGATTGGCCGGCGGCATGGCAAATTTTTAGAACTTGCGAAACTTCCTCGACGGTGCGCGGGCGCACGATGGCCAAGGCGCGCATCGGCTCGTTGGTGCCCCACACGGCGATCCGTTCGCTGACCTCATTGCCGGTCAACACGCCTGTGTCGCCAACCACCTCGCGAATTTTTTCAACAACTTCCGACATCTTTTCCCCCCCGATCCGGCGTCAAACGCGCATGTCTTTGCCCGATCATGCGGGGACGGCGAGAAATTGGCAACCTGGGCCGGCGTGTTATCATGCCGCGCCGGCGTTCGTTCAACCGAAAGCAGTGACCATGTGGCCCGATCCGCGTCTTCAAGAGCTTTTCAAGATCGATCATCCAATCGTCCAGGCGCCGATGGCCGGCGCCGGCGGCAGCGCCCTGGCGGCGGCGGTGAGCGCCGCCGGCGGGCTCGGCTCGCTGCCCTGCGCCATGTTGACGGGCGACAAAATGCGCGCCGAAATGGGCGTCATCCGCCAACGGACCGACCGGCCCTTCAATGTTAATTTTTTCTGCCATCAACCGGCCGCCGACGAGCCGGCGGCCGAACGGCGCTGGCGCGCGCGTCTGGCGCCCTATTACAGCGAACATGGCTTGGACCCGGCGGCCGCCGCCGAGGCGCCCAGCCGCGCGCCCTTCGACGCCGACGCCTGCGCCATGGTCGAGGATCTCCGGCCGGCGGTGGTGAGTTTCCATTTCGGTCTGCCGGCGGCCGATTTACTGGCCCGTGTCAAAGCCACCGGCGCCCAGGTGATGAGTTCGGCGACCACCGTCGCCGAGGCGCGCTGGCTAGCCGCCCACGGCGCCGACGTGATCATCGCCCAAGGCTATGAGGCGGGCGGCCATCGCGGCATGTTCCTGGACGACGATCTCAGCCGCCAACCCGGCACCTTCGCCCTGGTTCCACAGGTAGTCGACGCCGTCGATCTGCCGGTGATCGCCGCCGGCGGCATCGCCGATGGCCGCGGCATCGCCGCCGCCCTCGCCTTGGGCGCGGCGGGCGTGCAAATAGGCACCGCCTATCTGGCGACCTCGGAAGCGACAATCAGCGATTTGCACCGTACCGCCCTGGCCGAGGCCAGCGACGACGCCAGTCAAATCACCAATCTGTTCTCGGGCAAGCCGGCGCGTGGGCTCAGCACCCGGGTGATGCGCGAGATCGGCCCGCTCAGCGACGACACGCCGCCCTTTCCGACCGCCGGCGGCGCCTTGGCACCCTTGAAAAAAGCCGCCGAGGCAAACGGCAAGACCGATTTCAGTTCGCTTTGGGCCGGCCAAGCGGCGGCCCTGGCGCGGCCTGGTGACGCTGGCGAGGTGACGCGGCGACTGGTCGCCGAAGCCGGCACGCATTTGACCCGGCTTAGTCGCGGGCGGTGATGATCGGCGCCATCGCCGGCTTGCCCAAAATCATATCCGAAGCCTTGTCGGCGATCATCATCACCCCGGCGTTGAGATTGGCCGACAGCATGGTCGGCATGATCGAGGCGTCGATGACCCGCAAGCCGGTCAACCCCTTGACCCGCAATTGATCGTCGACCACCGCCGTCGGATCGCTGTCCGGGCCCATCCGGCACGTCCCCATCAAGTGATAGGTGGTGGTGCCGCGCGCGCGGCCGATGGCCATCAACTCCTCATCGCTTTGGACGTGATCGCCGGGATAGGCTTCATGGGCGACATAGGGCGCCAGAGGCGCCGTGCGCAACAAACGGCGGGCCAATTTCATGCCCGCCAGGAACACCCGCTGGTCGCTTTCGGCGGCCAGATAATTGGGTTGAATCTCCGGCTTTTCGAACGGGTCGGCGGCGCGCGCGCGAACATGGCCGAGGCTGTCCGGCCGCTGCTGCCAGGCGGCGATGGTCACCCCCGGTTCGGTGTCCAACTGCGATTGCACGCCTTCGTGATAGCTGGCCGGGGTGAAAGTGAATTGCAGATCGCCGCTCCGCTGGGCCTCGTCGGAATGCCAGAACCCGTAAACTTGCGTCGGGCTGAGCGAGAGGATGCCCTTGCCGGTGGTCAGCCATTTGGCGACCTGACCATAGAGCCGCCAGCCGCGCGCCAATTCGTTGATGGTCTGCATGTCCTTGATCCGCGCGGTGAACCGCGGCGCGTAATGGTCGCGCAGGTTTTCGCCGACGCCCGGCGCCTCGTGGCGCGGCGTGATGCCAAGCTGCGACAACAGCGCGCCCGGGCCGATCCCGGAGACTTGCAACAATTGCGGCGAGTTGACCGCGCCGCCCGAGAGCAGCACCTCGCGGCGGGCGCGCACCTCTCGCTCGGCGCCGCGCCGGCCACCCTTGCGGTAGACCACCCCGACCGCGCGCTTTTCCTCCAACAGAATACGGGTGGCGTGAGCGCCAGTGCGCACGGTTAAGTTGGGCCGGCCCATAGCCGGCTTGAGAAAGGCGCGCGCGGTGCTCATGCGGCGGCCCTTGTGGATGGTGCGCTGGGCATAGGAGACACCTTCCTGGGTGCGGCCGTTGTAATCGCCATTGCGCGGGATGCCGATGCTGACCGCGCCTTCGATGAAAGCCTCGCAGAGCGGATGGCGGAAATCGATGTCGCTGACGACCATCTCGCCGTCCTGGCCGCGATAAGTCTCGTCAGTGGTGCTTAGCGGCCCGGGCACGCGCCGCTCGCAACGCCGGAAATAGGGCAACACATCGGCATACCCCCAGCCGGTGTTGCCCAGTTGCGACCAGGTATCGTAATCCAACGACTGCCCGCGGTTGTAGATATGGCCGTTGATCGAGCTGGAGCCGCCCAGGGTTTTGCCGCGCGGCGCCTTGATCACCCGGCCGGCGGTGCCTTCGCTGGGCTCGGCTTCGTATAGCCAATTGACCATTGGGTCGGTGAGCGTCTTCATGAAGCCCGCCGGCACGTGGATCATCGGATGCCAATCGCGCGGCCCGGCCTCCAGCAAACAGACGGTGACCGAAGGGTCGGCGCTGAGCCGATTGGCCAGCACACACCCGGCCGAACCGGCACCGACGATGACATAATCGAAACTATCCATGATCCGCTTCCCGTCTCAGCCGCCGAGATGGCTGGCCGCCGCCGCCACTTGGCCGCGTTCAACGCGCAGCACGATATCGGTCAGCTGACGATGGCTGGGCGCGGCGACACCGATTTCAGCGCCCTTGTCGGCGATAAAACCGTTCATCAACTCAATTTCGGTGCGCCGTTTCTTGATGATGTCCTGCGCCATCGACGGGCGCTGGATATTGGCCCGCGGGTTTTCACCGGCGCCCTTTTTCGGTGTCATCCAGGCGTCGGCCGCCGCCAGGGCCGCCGGGTCATCGTCATCGGCACGGGCCAAGACATTCGGATCCATGCCTTTGATCGGCTCTAATTGAAAACCCAGGGCCTGGCCGACGCGCACCGCCTCGCAGGCCAGACGAATTTGGAAACGACGGATCGCGTCATTGGCGCTGCAAGCGCTGCTGGTCATGCCGGTGGCCGCCGAAACCCCATTGCCGAAGCCATTTTGGACCAGTTTCGACCAACGCTCGCCCCACAGATTGGTGGTCGCTTTGGCGCTGTCGATCAAACTGTACATCTCGACCAATTCCTCGACACGCGAGGTGATCCGGCCATGCACTTCACCAACCCTGAAGACGGTGTGTTTGTCGCCACCCTTGGCGATGGTCCGACGGATGGTGCCGGCTTCGTGCATGTCAACCGAGATCAGCGAGGCGATGGTGCCGACCACCCGCCCCCAGCCGACCACACCGGCGATTTTTTCCTCGTTCAGACAGTTTTGCAGCGACACCACATAACCGTCGGGGGCGAGATATTGGCGGATCATCATCGCCGCCCATTCGGTGTCATAGGATTTCACCGCCAGGAAGGCGATGTCGATCGGCCCTTGCTTATCCAAGTCCTGCAATTCGGTGATGTGCATGGTCTTGGCGGCGGTCACGGTCATTTGTTCGTCGGGGGTGACGCCGTCCAGGGACAAACCATGGGCGCGGATCCGCGCGATATTCTCCGGCCACATGTCGACCAGGGTCACATCGTATCCATGCTGGGCGAGATGTCCGCCCACGTACCCGCCCAGCGCGCCGACCCCGATGACCGCGATTCGCTTCGCCATATTGCGTCCTCCCGTTACAAACGCTAGCCTTTTGATAACTTAGCCATTCATCGACGGGTCAGGGCAAGGGGGTTTGCGACATGACGACGGATTTGTTTGAAGTGAGACCAATCGCCGGCAAGATCGGCGCCGAGGTTAACGGCTTGGATTTACGTAAACTTAACGACAATCGGACCTGGGACGCGCTTCAATCGGCCTTCCTTAAGCACAAAGTGTTAGCGATCCGCGACCAAGACCTGGCGCCGGATGACATGATGGCGATCAGCGAGAAATTCGGCGGCCCATGCGATTATCCCTTCGTTAAAGGCATCGACGGGTACCCATATATTTTCGAAATCATCAAAGAGCCCCACGAGACCCGCAATTTTGGCGGCGGCTGGCATAGCGACAGCAGCTATATGAAGCAGCCGCCTGCGGCGACCTTGCTCTATGCCCTGGAAACCCCGGAAGTCGGCGGCGACACCTTATTCGCCGATACCGCCTCGGCCTACGCCGCGCTGTCCGATGGCATGAAGGCCATGTTGGACGGTCTGATCGCCTGTAACAACGCCGACCTCAAAGCCTCCGGGGGGCGCTCCAAACATCACGGCAACATCGGCGGCATGGCCATTCACGGCACCGACGAGGCCGACCAAATCGTCTCCGAGCATCCGTTGATCCGCACCCACCCCGACACCGGCGCCAAAGCGATCTACATGAACCGCGGACACACAACCCATTTCAAAGGCTTCACCGAGCAAGAAAGCAAGCCGCTGATTGAATTTCTGCAAAACCATATCACCCAACCGGCGTTCACCTGTCGGGTGACCTGGCAACCGGGCACGGTGACGCTGTGGGATAACCGCTGCACCCACCATTCGGCGATCAATGATTACGANGGCTACCGACGGCGCATGCGGCGCATCACGATGGGCGCGCAAACCCCGGCCTAGGGCNGCCGGGCTCAGGGTCCGATGAAGCGCTGGATCACCCGGCGCACGGTCAGGCCCTGCACCACGATNGAAAAGATCACCACCGCGTAGGTGGCGGCCAGCAGCAGGGGTTTGTCCGGCCCGTCGGGCAGTGACAACACCAACGCCACCGAAATGCCGCCACGCAGCCCGCCCCAAATCAACACCGGCGCGCCGCCGGGCGTGAATGGCTGGGCCCAGCGCAGCAGACCGATGGGCAGGCCCACCGCCGCCGCCCGCGCGACCAGCACAAGCGGGATCGTGACCAGGGCGATCAGAGCCTCGCGGGCACCGAAGCTGAGGGCGAAAACCTCCACCCCGATCAGCAGGAATAAAGCGGCGTTGAGGATTTCATCGATCAGGTGCCAAAAGGTGCGCACATGTTCCGCGCTGCGCGCGCTCATGCCCAGACGCACGCCGTGATTGCCGATCAGCAAGCCGGCGACGACCACCGCGATCGGGCCGCTGACATGCAACGCGCCAGCCAAGGCGTAGGCGCCCATCGCCAACGCCAGGGTGATGATCACCTCTAGATTATATTCATCAACCAGGCGGATCATGCGGAAAGCGATCCAACCGGTGGCCAGGCCCAAAACGGCCCCGCCGACCGCTTCGACCAACAGCAGTTCAACCACCGCCATGGCATCCATCGGCGGCGCCCCGGCTTTTGGAAAGGCGAGCGCCACCATGACCAAAAAGACCACCACCCCGACACCGTCGTTGAACAAGCTTTCGCCGGCGATTTTGGTTTCTAGGGATTTCGGCACGCTGACGGTTTTTAAAATCCCCAGCACGGCGACCGGATCGGTCGGGCTGATCAAGGCGCCAAACACCAAGGCGACCAGCAGCGGCACCCCGGTCAGCCACCAAAATCCCAGCCCGATAATGACCGTCGACAAGGTCACCCCAATTGTCGCCATCAGGGCGATGGGCCACCGTTGGCCATGCAGATCGTTGAGATTGACGTGCAAGGCGCCCGCGAACAGCAGGAAGCCAAGCATGCCTTCCATCACAGTTTGATAAAAATCGATCTCGGCGACGGCGGTGCGAATGGCGCCGGTCACATCCGGTCCCGGCAAAACCGCGTCAAGGCCGATCACCAACAGCGAGGCGGTGAGTGAGATCACCAACAAGCCGATGGTCGAGGGGAATTTTAAGACGTGATGGTTCAGCAAGCCAAAAACCGCCGCCAAGGTCATCAGCAGCGCGGCCAATTCGAAGGCGCCCATCGGGAATTATCCCTTTAAAATCGCGACTGCCGCTTGATGTAGGGCGGGATCGCCGGCCGCCAACACCTCGTCACCACTATCAAGGCCAAGGGCCTGGCCTCGCCAATCGGTGATCACACCGCCGGCGGCGGTGATCACCGGCACCAGAGGTAGATAGTCGTAGATCGCCATACCGGCCTCCACCGCCAGGTCGAGGTGGCCGCTGGCGACCAGGCCGTAGTTGAAACAATCGCCGCCCCAAACCGGTAATTTGACACGTTGGCGCAAGCCCTCGAAAGCCGGTTTGCCGACGAACATTTCCGGCGCGGTGGCGGCCAGGATGGCGTTTTCCACCGTCGCGCAAACCCGCGTCCGCGCCGGCGCGCCGCAAAACCGGGTGGGATAATCGAGCCCCCCGATCCAGCGTTCGTTCAGCGCCGGGTGATCAATCACCCCCAAAATCGGCCGACCGTCCCGCAGCAAGCCGATCAAGGTACCGAACAGCGGCCGGCCGGTGATGAAGGCTTTGGTGCCGTCGATCGGATCGAGGATCCACACATATTCGCGGTCGGCACCGGTGCTGCCATGCTCTTCGCCGATTATCCCATGGTCCGGGTAGGTGGCGGCGATCATCTCGCGCAGGTGCGCCTCAACCTCGCGGTCGGCGCGCGTCACCGGGCTGTCATCGGCCTTGATGTCGATATTCAAGCC
>NZLB01000033.1 GCA_002694075.1 Nisaea sp. | reverse complement strand
ATCGGATCGAGCACTGATGGCGCGACAGGCGTGTTCATATTTTCGGGTCTCATGCCAGATCGCTTTCAAGGGCAAAGAATCTGCCGGCGCTCCAGACACCAAACCTGCCATCTGGTCCAGGAGTGCTGCGCTGGGCAAGTTCATAATACACCGGCCGCGCCAGACGCCCTTCCAGCCCAGGACGGACGCTGACGTAGGGTTTCGCCTCCTCGCCGCCGCCCGTCTGCCGCATCACCAGTTCATGCGCGTCACTAAGCGTGATTTCATCCCCGACATTGCTGCTAAGCGTGATTACCTGCGCCTCGCCAATGCCGTCAAAGCTGGCAGAAACCATGACGAATGGCACGTCATCGACCGTAATCCGGCCCCGCTCGACAGGCGTGACAAGCCAGTAACTTCCGTCGGCCTCACGGCGCAGCACGCTGGCGAACAGCTTCACCAGAGCAGGCCTGCCAATGAGCCCGCCTTCATGATACCAGCTTCCATCGGCCGCGATCCTGATGTCAAAATCCTGTGGCGTCGGACGCGTCACCTCACGAAGGGCCGTTGTCTGATCGCCGGCCGAAATGTCAGTTGAAGATGTCATGGGGGCAGTCTAGCCCGAAGCACGGAAAAGCCAAATTCCCAAGAGGCAGCAGGATCGATTCGCCGCATACCCCGCTCATCAACAGCAGACCCCGAGCCAAATAAATTTCAAAAATTGACGGCTTGTTAACATTAGTCTGCCACCATGACCTTGGGCTGTTTCGTGAAGCGCGGGAACGTGCCCCTCCCCGCAAGGACGGAGACCATCACCTCTTTGCAGGAATTTCATGCGCGCACAGATTGCCATCACCCGCACCGGCGTCACGCAGGCGAGTTCAAATCACGAGCCACCTGACGGAGGCGTGTTGGCCCGACGAACAAATGGGGATTTCAGGGTCACACTGCATCGGAAAGTCAGCGAGACAGCCCTTGTTCAGCTGTTGCGATCGCTGAGGGCGCTGGCACCGGATTTCGAGATGAGCCTCGAAACAGGTCACAGACCTGCCGAGCAGCTGACACGCCAGCAAGCCTGCCATCACATCGCCCTGCGTGCACTTGGAACCCTTGAAAGGGCGAATGAAGCAGCTTTCATGAGCAACCTTGAATTGTTTGACGCGATGCTGCCGCCGATGTCGCTTCAATCAGAAAATCTGCTTCGCCTCGCCAAGCTCGACCTTGCCAACAAGGACGCGCCGACAGCCCTCATGCAGGCGAGTGCCGCCAACATCAAAAACCTCGTTTCGGTTGGTCAGAACAGGTCGATGCGCCTTTATTTCCTTGCCCACCCGCCAGATCATGCATGGCCCGCGTCGCTGCCGGAAGCCGGGGTGCCCCTCGACGAAAGCCCTGATGTCTCTTCGCTGAAATGGCTGGCACTTGTCTACGAAGCCGCCTTTGCCATTCAGGCGCCCCTGTTCCAGCATGGTTTCCTGAGGCTTCATGGCGGCCCCATGCGACCGTTCCAGCGATTTATCTACCCCATCACCCCGCTTCAGGAACGCCCCAGCAATTACAGGGTACTGACGACAGCCGAACTTATGGACAGTCCCGATCTGAATATCGTCTGAGCAAGATCGAAATGCGGGATCGTGATGCCAATGCGTGATCTGTTTTGCCCAGAGCCACTTCTCCAAACACATATTTTCTATTGGAAAATTAGTAATTAAATAACCTAAGACGGATAAACTGCGAACTCCGGCCACGCCAAAAGGCAGTCTCACACGCCATGCACAGACATTGCGCGTGGCCCCTGTATCGCAGGCGCGCCCACCCCTGACACGAAGGGCGGCCTCGAACGCCATGAAGGAGGCGACGGGACTATGGCGCGGCTACCCGACATCGAGGGCGAACAGTCAAAATTGACAACCGTCCTTCGCCCAATAAGCAACGCGAAGCGAATACGCATACTCAATAAACTGTCCGACGGCAGAGAACGCTCAGTCTCGGAACTCGAAGGTGTCATCGCCTCGCTCAGCCAGTCCGCCCTTTCGCAGCATCTGGCGCGTTTGCGACGGGCGAACCTCGTTAAGACACGACGCGAGTCACAGACCATCTACTATTCGATAGACGACCCCGACGTCCTTCGCATCCTGCGTCTTCTGGGGCACATTTATAACGACGACCCGGTTATGAAACGAACACGCCATTGAGCCCCAGCACGCCCTGCTAAACGGTGACACGGTTCCGGTCCTGAACATTCCGCGTCGCATTCACTAGCGACTTTACGGGACCTGGCTGCTAGACCAATCACTGTTCGCAATTCCGGCCCCATAACCATGTATATTTACCTTCCCATCGCCGAAGTCTCGATGCATATCGGCATCATCATCGGGCTTGGTGGTGGCGTAGGGTTCCTGTCCGGCCTGTTCGGCGTTGGCGGCGGATTTCTGATGACCCCGCTGCTGATCTTTTTCGGCATCCCTCCCGCGGTAGCGGTCTCGACCGAGGCCAACCAAATCGTGGCATCTTCGGTGTCAGGCGTGCTGGCGCACATGCGCCGTGGCAATGTCGACTTCAAGATGGGTGGAATCCTCATGGCCGGAGGCGTGATCGGCTCTTCGCTTGGTGTGGCCCTGTTCTCCTTCCTGCGCGAAATCGGACAGATCGATCTTGTCATCCAACTGTCCTACGTCGTCTTCCTCGGGATCATCGGCGCATTGATGCTGACGGAAAGCCTTCGCACGATCGTCCGCTCGCGAAAGCCGGGTGCCGTTAGAGGCAAGCTTCACCAGCACAACTGGCTTCACGGCCTTCCCTTCAAGATGAGGTTTCGCCGGTCGAAACTCTACATCAGTGCCATCCTGCCATTGAGCATTGGGGCATTTGTGGGTGTTCTTGCCGCTATCATGGGCGTCGGCGGCGGTTTCATCATGGTGCCGGCGATGATTTATCTGTTGGGCATGCCGACGGCGGTGGTGGTTGGCACGTCGTTGTTTCAAATTATTTTCGTGACCGCCAACGTGACCTTTCTACAGGCGGTCAACACGCAAACGGTGGATGTGGTCTTGGCCGTTCTGCTGTTGGTTGGGGCGGTGATTGGCGCCCAAATCGGCACCAAAATCGGCGCCCATTTGAAAGGGGAACAATTGCGCGGCTTGTTGGCCCTGATGGTTTTGGCGGTGTGCTTTAAATTGCTGACCGATTTGGTGATCACGCCGGCCGATCTTTACGCCATTGTCGATGACGGGGGCCATTGAGATGGGTGCCGGTGTCCGTCCCGCGCTATTTCGCCCCCGGCTATTTCGCCCTTCGCCATTTCGCATCGCGCTGCTGGCGCTGATGCTGATCGTGGTGGCGGGGCGGGCGGATTTCGCGCGGGCCGAGCAGGCATTGGTGGTCGACTTGTCCGACCGTGAGGTTGAGATCACCGCCGATTTCAACGGTTCCTCGGTGTTGATGTTTGGCGCCCTGGACATGCCGGGTGACGTCATCGTGGTGGTGCGCGGTCCCCTGCAGCGGCAGATCGTGCGGCGGAAAAGCCGGGTGAGTGGGATTTGGCTGAACACCGCCGCGGCGACCTTCGGCAATGTGCCGGCGTTTTACGCCGTCGCCGCCAATCGCCCCCTGGTCGACATCGCCGAATCCAAACTGCGCGCACGCGAGGAGATTGGATTGGAATTCTTGCGCTTCAACCCGGCGCCGGAAAGCGCCACCATGGTTGAGGAAGATTTGGCCGAGTTTCATCGTGGCTTGATTCGCAACAAGCGCCGCGCCGGCCTTTACCGGGCGGCGCTTTACCCGGTCAAAATCTTGGGCGACAAATTATTTCGAACCGAGATTTGGTTCCCCGCCAATGTTGCCACGGGTACCTATCGCATCATCGTCTACGTGGTCGACAAGGGTCGGGTGGTGGCCGAAAAATCGGTTATCCTGACGGCCCGTAAGGCCGGTATCGGCGCAGATATTTTTGAATTCGCTCACCGCCAATCGGCGGCCTATGGCATGGCCGCGATCATCATTGCGGTTGCGGCCGGCTGGCTGGCTGCGGCAGTATTCCGCAAAACATAAGCCGCGTTTCGGGGGGAACGAGACCGAGCGATGACGGACCCGTCACATCAAGAACAAGACCGCGTATTTCTGGTGGTTGTCGATGACAACCCGGAAATGCGCGCGGCCTTGCGTTTCGCGTGCATGCGCGCCAAAAGCACCGGCGGCCGTGTGGCCTTGCTGCGTTGCTTGGCGCCGGCNGAATTCCAGCATTGGATNGGGGTCGGCGAGATCATGCGCGAGGAAGCNCGCACCCTGGCCGAGCAATTAATCGCCGACCTGTCCGATTTCGTGGTCGAGATTTCCGGNCAAATTCCNGCGGTCTANCTGCGTGAAGGCAATGTCCGCGAGGAATTGTTGGCCTTGATCGCGGAGGAACCGAGCATTTCCATCCTGGTCCTTGGCGCCGGCGTCGGCAAGGAGGGGCCAGGGCCCTTGATCAGCTATATCGCCGGTAAGGGCGCGGCCAGCATGCGGATCCCCTTGACCATCGTCCCGGGCAATTTGTCCGATGCGGAAATTGACGCGATCACCTAGGCCATCCGGTCATTCCCTGCTAACACTTTGTGATCAAAATTAAGCGGATTAAGAAAATGACGCCTCGCGACACGGACCGTCCCATCGACACCTCGCCGCCCGTCGCCGATGAGGTGAAGACCACCACGTGCTATATGTGCGCCTGCCGGTGCGGCATCAAAGTCCATCTGAAGGATGGTCAAATCCGCTACATCCAGGGCAATCCCGACCACCCGGTCAACAAGGGCGTGCTGTGCGCCAAAGGGTCGGCCGGGATCATGCAGCATTACGCGCCGGCGCGCCTGCGGGCGCCAATGAAGCGGGTGGGGCCGCGCGGCAGCGGGGAATTCGTTGAAATCGACTGGGAAGAAGCGCTGGAAATGGCCACAGGTTGGCTGTCGGCGATCCGCGCCAGTGACCCGCGTAAGCTGGCCTTTTTCACCGGCCGGGACCAATCGCAATCGCTGACCGGTTGGTGGGCCAGCCAATTCGGCACGCCCAACCACGCCGCCCATGGTGGCTTTTGCTCGGTCAATATGGCCGCCGCTGGTCTTTATTCGATTGGCGGGTCGTTCTGGGAATTTGGCGAGCCGGATTGGGAGCATACCGAATACTTCCTGATGTTCGGGGTCGCCGAGGACCACGATTCCAACCCGATCAAGGCCGGCCTCGGCACCATAAAGACGCGCGGCGCCAAATTCGTATCGGTCAATCCGGTGCGCACCGGCTATTCGGCGATCGCCGATGAATGGGTGGCGATCCGCCCCGGTACCGACGGGCTCTTCGTCCTGTCCCTGGTTCACGAACTGCTCAAAGCCGGGCGNGTCGATTTGGATTTTCTGGTCCGCTACACCAACGCCGGCTGGCTGGTTATCGACGACGCCGGCGCCGCCGACCATGGCCTGTTCGCNCGNGACGACGCCGGCAATCCTCTGTCCCTCGACCGCCACAGCGGCGAGGTTGTCAGCGCCTTGGCGGCNGACATCGCGCCCAGTCTCAACGGCGCCGTCGAGTTACCTGACGGGCGGCGCGCGGTGCCGGCGTTCCAGTTGATGACCGGGCGCTATCTGGACANCCGCTTCGCGCCCGAAGCGGTGGCCCGCGAGACCGGGCTCAGCGCCGCGCAGATCAAACGCATCGCCGCNGAATTGGCCGAGGCGGCGTTTGACCGCGAAGTGGTGATTGACCAACCGTGGACCGATTGGGCCGGTCGCCGGCACGAGAAAATGATTGGCCGGCCGGTGGCGATGCACGCCATGCGCGGCATCTCCGCCCATTCCAACGGCTTCCAGACCTGCCGNGCGATCCACNTGTTGCAAATGCTGCTGGGCAGCATCGACAGCCCTGGCGGTTTTCGCTACAAGCCGCCGTTTCCGCGGCCCTGCCCGCCGCCGGTTAAACCGGCCGGCAAGCCCGATCAAATCGCCGCCAACACCCCGATGGCCGGCCCGCCGCTGGGTTTCGTGACCGGGCCGGAAGATTTGTTGATCGATGANGAGGGGCGCCCGACGCGGATCGACAAGGCCTATTCCTGGGANGCGCCGGTGGCCGCNCATGGCCTGATGCACATGGTGCTGCACAACGCCTGGGCGGGCGATCCCTATCCGATCGACACGCTCTTCATGTTCATGGCGAATATGAGCTGGAACTCGGCCATGAACGTGCCCGACACCTTACGCTATCTGACCGATCAGAACGCCGATGGCGGCTATAAGATCCCGCATATCATCTATTCCGACGCCTATTACTCGGAGATGGTCGCCTATGCCGATTTGATCTTGCCCGACACCACCTATCTNGAGCGCTGGGACTGCGTCTCTCTGCTGGACCGACCGATTTGCGACGCCGACGGCGCCGCCGACGCCATTCGCCAACCGGTGCTGCCGCCGGACCGCGATGTCCGGCCGTTCCAAGAGGTGCTTCTGGACTTGGGCGTGCGCCTGGGGCTGCCGGGCTTGACCGAGGCCGATGGCAGCGCCAAATACCCGGGCGGCTATCCCGACTATTTGGTCAATCACGAGCGCACGCCCGGCATCGGCCCCTTGGCCGGTTGGCGCGAGCCCGATGGCAGCGGCCAGGGACGCGGCGCGCCCAACCCCAAGCAGTTGGACCGCTATATCGAAAATGGTTGCTTTTGGCGTCATGAATTCACGCCCGAGCAGCGCTATTTCAAACACGCCAACCAAAGCTATTTGGAAACCGCCGTCGAAATGGGTTTCATCGGCGCGGCCAAGCAAGTCGTTCTGCAGCTTTATGTCGAACCCTTGCAAAAGTTTAAACTGGCGGCCGAGGGCCATGGCCCGGCGGTGCCACCGGTGCGTGACCGTGCGCGTATCCAAACCTATTTCGATCCCTTGCCCGATTGGTACGCGCCGTTCGAGGGCACGGCCGTCGAGAGCAGGGATTTTCCGATGTACGCGGTGACCCAGCGGCCGGCGGCGATGTATCATTCCTGGGGCTCGATGAACGCTTGGTTGCGCCAGCTGCATGGCCGTAACTTTCTNTATATGAGTCGGGCCGCCGCCGAGCTGAAAGGCATCGCCGACGGCGATTGGGTAACGGTCACCTCGCACCATGGTCAGATCACCGTGCCGGTGAAATTGATGGAGGGGGTCAACGCCGACACGGTGTGGACCTGGAACGCCATCGGCAAACGGGCCGGTGCTTGGANCCTGGACGCTAAATCGCCGGAAGTGACCAAGGGGTTTTTGCTGAACCACTTGATTTCCGATCTATTGCCGGTGCGCGACGGCGGNTATCGCCANGCCAACGCCGACCCGATCACCGGCCAGGCGGCGTGGTACGACCTTCGGGTGCGGGTCGAACGGGCCGCCGATGACGCGCCCGAACGGCTCAGCGCGCCGCGTTTCGAGGCGCTCGGGCGGCCGGCCAATCTGCCAACGCCGGCGGCCACCAACCGCTATGGCGCGCAGTTCAAGAAAGCCGGCGAGGGAGACGACTAATGACCGATTTACCGCGCCAAGCGCCGGACCGTCAGCTAGGTTTGGTCATCGATCTGGACATCTGCGTCGGCTGTCACGCCTGTGCCGTCAACTGCAAGGANTGGAACGCCGGCGGCCATTCGGCGCCGATGACCGATTGGAACGCCTATGGCGGCGCCGCCAATNACGACGGTCTCGATGACGGCGCCTGGGGGGTTTGGTTCAACCGCATCCACGCCTATGAGGCGGGCGAGGGCGCCGACAGCCGCACCGTCTANTTCCCGCGCTCATGCCTGCATTGCGAGGACGCCAAATGCGTCACCGTGTGCCCCACCGGCGCCTCGTATAAACGGGCGAGCGACGGCATTGTTCTGGTCGACGCCGATCTGTGCATCGGCTGTAAACTTTGTTCCTGGGCCTGTCCCTATGGTGCCCGTGAATACGATGCCAGCGACGGGGTGATGAAGAAATGCACCTTGTGCGTGGACCGAATTTACAATGAAAACCTGCCCGCGGCCGAGCGGGTGCCGGCCTGCGTGTCGACCTGTCCGGCCGGCGCCCGCCATTACGGCGACCTCGGCGATCCGACTTCCGAGGTATCGCTGCTGGTGGCGGCGCGCGGCGGATACGACCTGATGCCCGAGATGGGCTATCGGCCGACCAATAAGTATTTGCCGCCGCGCCCGCGCCAGGCGGCGGCGGTCGACGCCTTGCCGGCGCCGGCCGAGGCAGGGTCCGCGCCCGGCGGTTTGCTGGCCTGGGTCGACGCCGTCCTTAGCCGCTAGGAGCCCGGCCATGCATCCCGCTTTATCGGTCATTGTGTTCACCACCACCTCAGGTGCCGGCTATGGGTTGTTGGCCTGGCTGGGCTTGGCGCATGCCAGCGGTCTGCTGGCGGTCGACGGGCCGCTCGGCTGGATCGCCTTGGCGCTATCCTTCGTGTTGATCACGGCTGGCCTGCTGACCTCGACCTTCCACCTGGGCCATCCCGAGCGGGCGTGGCGGGCGCTCAGCCAATGGCGGTCCTCATGGCTGTCGCGCGAGGGGGTGCTGGCGGTCGTCACCTACGCGCCGATGGTCGCCTTGGCGGCGGCCTGGTGGACTCGTGACAGCGGCGGCTGGTCGGTCGCCGCCGGCTATCTGGCGGCGTTGCTGGCGATCGCGACGGTCGCTTCGACGGCGATGATTTACGCCTCGCTACCGACTATTCCGCAATGGGCGACCGGCTGGACCCTGCCCGTCTACCTGACCTTGGCGGCGATGACCGGCGCTCTTTGGCTGGCCGTGTTGGTGCATTTCTTCGCCGCGCCCTCGGTGCTGGTCTACGATATCGCCATGGCCACGGTGATCGCCGCCGGCCTGGCCAAATTGGCCTATTGGCGCGCCATCGACCGACGCCCGGCGACCAGCGACCGGGCCAGCGCCACCGGCCTCGGCGATTTGGGCACCGTGCGCGTGCTCGAACAGCCGACCACCTCGCAGACTTTCGTGATGCGCGAGATGGGCTTCCAAGTCGCCCGCAAGCATAGCGACCGTCTGCGTAAGGTCACGCTGGTGGTTGGCTTTCTATTGCCGTTGATCGCCTTGGCGGCGGCTTTGGCCGCCGATCACGCGCTGTTGGGCGGCGGCCTGATCGTGCTGGCCGCCATCGCCGGTAGCCTTGGCACCTTCACCGAGCGCTGGCTGTTCTTCGCCGAGGCGAAACACGTGTCCATGCTGTACCACTAAGCGGCGGCGTCAGCCGGCGGTGCGGTGAGGGGTCGCGGCCGCGCCCTCGGCCTCGCGGTCGCCGGCGTCCGGCGCGGCGGCGCGCGGGTCGAGCGCGGCCCCGGCGATGCTCATGCGCGGCACCGAGATAAAACGCCCCTGCCGTGATTTGGCGACCGCCCGCCGCAGAATTGCGCGCAACAGCGCGAAGGGACCGAGCAATAGCATGACCGCGGCGGTGTAAATGAAGAGCCCTTCCGGCCCCACCGCCGCCATCGTCTGACCGGCCAGGAAGGGTCCTATACTGGCCCCCAAGGAATAGGCCAGAATCATGCCAGCCGCCGCCGGCACCACCTGTTCGGCCGACAGATAATCATTGGTGTGGGCCAAAGCCAAAGGATAGAGCGCGAAGTTAATCCCGCCGTAGATGACGATGCCGACGATCAGCGCGTTGAAGCCGGTCTTGACCAATGGCACCATCGCCAGCGCCACCAACGCCAGCAGGAAAGTCAGCAAAATAAACACCGTGCGCCGGTCGAAAAGATCGGAGGTTTTGCCAAGTGGCCATTGCATCAACTGGCCGCCGATCAGGCCGCTCGACATCAAGGTGGCGGTTTGCGGCACGCTTAGGCCCACGCCATGGCCAAACACCGGGGTCATTTAAAAAAACTGCTGCTGACCAATCCGGCGGCGATCGCGCCGGTCACGCTAAGTGGCGAGATTTGGGCCAAGGCGCCCAGCGACAACCGGGTTTTGGGCAAGGGACCGGCGGTTACCCCGGGCGCCAGGGCGAGCGGGACCAGGGCCAGTGAGAACAGCATCGAAGCGACGGTGAACAGAATAAACGAGCTTGGCGCGGCCAGGCTTAAAAGCTGCTGGCCAAGCCCCATGGGCACGTAATTGCATAGCATGTAAACCGCCATCATCTGGCCGCGGCGTTGATTTTCCACCGACCCATTGAGCCAGCTTTCGGCGACCATGAAGACGCCGCCCATGCACACCCCTGTCAAAAACCGCAGGATGCCCCAGGGCACCGGTGCCACGCACAGCGCATGGGCCAGGGCACAGACCGAGATGATCGACGCGAAAGCGGCGAAGGCGCGGACCCGGCCGACTGTCTGAATGATGTTGCGGCAGATCAGTGAGCCAATCATGAGCCCCAGGAAATAGGCCGACATGATCAGGCCGGTGACGGTCGTCGGGAAGTCGGCGTCGACCATGCGCAGGCCCAGCAAGACCACAAACAAGCCATTGGCGCTTTGCAGGCAAGCGACAGACAGGAACAGCGCGATCAGCGGCGCGCTTGGCATCGGCATGGGAACGCCTTCGGACAGGGAACCATCGCCAAGCTGTGCGTCCGCGTGGGCGTTTGCTATCGCCGAGGCGACATATCCGGCGGATTTGCGGTATTCGCCGCGGTTTTAAAAAAGTTTTTGAAGCCTGTTGCGGGGTCGCCGCTCAATCCGTGGGGTTTCCCCGTCGGTGACCGGTTTGCCCTCGGCCTTGTTCTGGTTCAGGCGGCGGCGTTCCTTGGCGGCGTCGACGCGGATCCCCGGCGGTCGGTCTTCGATCCAATCCAGGATTTTGTCGATCAAATAGCGTTTCTCATAAACAAAGCCGGTGGTTTCCTGGTCGACGACCCCGCGAATATCGTCAGTGGCCTGACCCAAGGCGAGGGCGCTATAGAGCGCACTCTCACCGGCCGATAGATCGGCCGGTGCGGGTTTTGTCGCCGTGTTTTGAGGCGCGCGGCCGAGGATTTTTGCCTTCGCCTGCTGATCGGCGCTGCCGCTTTGCGGACGTGGCGCCCCGGGCGTGGGCGGCGTCAGGGTAAAATTCGGCGGCAGGCTCAGCGGCGGGCGGGCCATGACCTGGAATTCATCGGGGCTTTTCTTGGCGAGCCCGGCGGCGTCGCGCACCTCGGCACAGCCCGACACCAGTCCGGCGGCGACAATCAGCGCACTCGCGATCATGGGTAGGCGGTTAGTCATCGCGTCCCTCTTCCCCGCGCCGCGCGGGCCACGGATATCCACGCGGTCACGCGCGATGTTCTTGATCATCATGCCGTGACGGCCACAAATTTTCAACAATCAGCATGACCACGCCGCAGAAGATCGCCGCATCGGCGATGTTGAAGGCCGGCCAATGATAGCCGCCGGCGTGCAGGTCGACAAAATCGATCACCGCTCCGAAACGTACCCGGTCAATGACATTCCCGATGGCGCCGCCAATGATTAGGGCCAATCCGAAAACCAACAGACGCCGCCCCCCGCGCGCCATCCACAGGCCGAGGATCACCGACACGACCAACGCGAAAACGGTTAAAAGCCAGCGCGTGATTTCCGGGCCGTCGGCGAAAATGCCGAAGCTGACGCCGCGATTCCATACCGGGACGAGATTAAAAAAGGAAGTCACCTCGATGATCCTCGGGTTGCTGAACAACGCGGCGTGGGCCAACGCCTTGGTGACTTGGTCAAGGGTCGCGACGGCGGCGGCGGCGATGCCGCCCCACCGCAGCGCCGCCGCTGGCGCAAGCGGAGGATATAGGGTCATTCGGCGCTTTACCCGGCGGCCACGACTGTGCCTTCGACGGCGGCCGCGCAGCGGCCGCAAATTGGCGCGCCATTGGCGTCAACCTCCGGCAGAATTTTCCAGCACCGTTCGCATTTGCCGCCGACGGCGAGGCCGCTGGCGACCGCCACGTCGGCGACCTCGGCCAAGCGAAAAGCGTCGTCCGGCGCCGGCGCGGTCGACAGGGTGGCCGCCGAGGTGATGAAAATCTCGGCCGGGTCGAGGCCGTCGAACAAGGCTTTGCTGGCTTCCGTCAAATGGACCACCGGGTGGGCCTGGAGGGAGGAGCCGATGTGTTTTTCGGCACGCGCCAATTCAAGCGCGCCGGTGACCACTCGGCGCACCTCGCGCAGGCGCTCCCAGCGTGCCGCCAATTCCGGCGCCGCCCACGTGGCCGGCACTTCCGGATAGGTCCGCAAGTGCACTGAATTGCCCGGATCGGCGACGCGCTGCTGCCAGGCTTCCTCGGCGGTGAACACCAAAATCGGCGCCAACCACGCGGTGAGGCACGAAAACACCTGGTCCAGCACGGTGCGGGTGGCGCGTCGGCGGAGATCGTCGCGCGCGTCGCAGTAAAGCGCGTCCTTGCGGATGTCGAAATAAAAGGCCGACAGATCGACCGCGCAGAAATGGTGCAATTGGACAAATAAATTGTGGAAATCAAAGTTGTCGCTTTCGCGTCGAACGACGGCGTTCAACTCCCACAGGCGATGCAGGACCCAGCGCTCAAGTTCCGGCATGTCGGCGGGGTCGACGCGCTCCTCCGGGCTGAAATCGGCCAAGCTGCCCAAAAGGAAACGCAGGGTGTTGCGCAGGCGGCGATAAAGATCGGCGTGGTGTTTGAGAATTTCCGGCCCAATCCGGAGGTCCTCGGAATAGTCGGAGCCGACCACCCACAGGCGCAGAATGTCGGCGCCGCTTTGCTCGATCACTTCTTGAGGGGTGGTTGTGTTGCCTAGCGATTTGGACATTTTGCGGCCTAGTTCGTCGAGCACGAAGCCATGGGTCAGGACCGCGTCGAACGGCGCCCGGCCGCGCGTGCCAGCGGATTCCAACAGCGATGAATGGAACCAGCCGCGGTGTTGGTCGGAGCCTTCCAAATACAACGCCGCCGGCCAAGACAGATCGTTGCGGCCCTCCAGCACGAAGCTGTGGGTTGAACCGCTTTCAAACCAGACGTCGACGATGTCGGTGATTTGCTCAAAATCGTCGGGGTCATAGTCGGGGCCGAGGAAGCGACTGGGCGGCGAGGCATACCAAGCGTCCGAACCCTCGCGCTCGAAGGCGCTGACGACGCGGTCCATGACCGCCTGGTCGCGCAGCGGCTCGCCGCTTTGCTTATTGACGAAGATAGCGATCGGCACGCCCCAGGCGCGCTGCCGGCTGATGCACCAATCCGGGCGGCTTTCGATCATCGAATACAATCGGTTGCGACCCCCCTCGGGGATGAAACGGCTGTCGTTGATCGCTTGCAAGGCGGTGGCGCGCAGGTCGTTGGTCGCCATCGAGATGAACCATTGCGGCGTGTTGCGGAAAATCAACGGCGCCTTGGACCGCCAGGAATGGGGGTAGCTGTGGACCAGCTTACCACGCGCCAGCAACCCGCCGGTATCGCGCAGAATATCGGCGATCTTGCCATTGTCCTTCAACACATGCAGCCCGCTGACCAGGGGCAGATGTTGATAGAAATGACCGTCGTCCTCGACCGTGCGGGGCACCTCCAGCCCGTGTTTTTTCCCCAGCTCGAAGTCATCGGCGCCGTGACCGGGCGCGATATGGACAAAGCCGGTGCCCTGGTCGGTGGTCACGAAATCACCGGCCAAAAGCGGCACGTCATAGTCATAACCATGGCCGGCCCAGGGATGGCCGGTGACGGTGCCGGCCAAGTCGGCGCCGGTCATGCGGGCGACCTCGCTGAGCGCGCCGATAGCGGCTTCGGCCTTGACCTCATCGACCAAGTCCGGGGCGATCACGATCAACTCGCCAACTTCGGCGGTGGCGCCCTCGTCAACCGCGTCCACCCGATAAACCGCATAGTCGATGTCGTCGCCATAGGCGATGGCACGGTTGCCGGGCATGGTCCACGGTGTCGTCGTCCAGATGATCACGCTGGCGCCGGCCAAGGCGGCGAGCGGGCTTTGGCGGACCTTGAAGCGGACCATCACGGTGACCGAGGTATGGTCGTGATATTCCACTTCGGCTTCGGCCAGGGCGGTTTTTTCAACCACCGACCACATCACCGGCCGGTCGCCGCGGTAAAGTCCGCCGTTCATTAAAAACTTGCCGATCTCATTGGCGATCGTCGCCTCGGCGGCGAAGGTCATCGTGGTGTAGGGGTCTTGCCAATTACCGGCCACGCCCAGGCGTTTGAACTCCTCGGTTTGGACGGCCACCCAATGGGCCGCGAATTCGCGACATTGGCGGCGAAACTCGAGGATCGGCACGGCGTCCTTATCCTGGCCTTTGGCGCGATATTCCTCTTCGATTTTCCATTCAATAGGCAAACCGTGACAGTCCCAGCCGGGAATGTAATTGGCGTCGCGCCCCATCATTTGTTGGGCGCGGTTGATCACATCCTTCAAGATTTTATTCAAGGCATGGCCAATATGCAGATGACCGTTGGCGTAGGGCGGCCCGTCGTGGAGGATAAACGGCGGCCGGCCCTCGGCCGTCTCGCGCAGCTTTTGCTGAATGCCGTGGCTTTCCCATTCGGCGAGAATCTGCGGCTCGCGCTTGGGCAGGCCGGCCCGCATCGGAAAGTCGGTTTTCGGCAAAAATACCGTGGATTTATAGTCGACACTCATAGCTTTCACCCTCACCGGTCCCCGTGACCGGACAAGCCTTAGCCCAGCAGTTCGCGAGCGCGGGCGCTGTCAGCGGCGATTTGCGCCTGCAGCGCGTCGAGGCCATCGAATTTGGTTTCCGGTCGAATAAAGTCAATCAGCTGGATTTTCAAGGTTTTCCCATAAAGATCGCGGGATTGATCGAGCAAATGGACCTCGAACAATTTGCCACGATCGTTGACCGTCGGCCGCCGGCCATAATTGGCGACCCCGGCCATCCAGGAACCAAGCGCGCCATCCTCGGCGCGTTCCGCCGCGTAGACCGCGTAGACGCCGGCGGCCGGCTGGACCCGGTTTTCAATGCGCAGATTGGCGGTTGGAAAGCCTAATTGGCGGCCACGTTGGTCGCCGCTCTCGACCGCCGCCTCGAAACTCCACGGTCGCCCCAGCAAGGCGGCGGCGCCGCGTGGGTCGCCCTCGCTCAGGCATTGGCGGATACGGGTTGAGGAATAGATCGCGCCATCGGCTTCGTGCACGGCGTCAACCCGGGTGGCGCCAAAACCGAGGGCGGCGGCGTGCTCCAACATCATCTCCGGCGTGCCGCGTCGGCGCCGCCCGAAATGGAAGTCATATCCGATCACCACATGACGCAGGCCCAGACCGTGGTGCAGGATTTGATCGATAAAATCCTCCGCCGACAGCAAGGAAAAGGTCTGGTCGAAGGGAATTTGAAAGAGGATGTCGACGCCCAATTCAGCCAACGCTTCGGCGCGGCCGGCGGCGTCGGTCAGACGAAAAGGCGGCGCGTCGGCCTGGAACAGGCTGCGTGGATGCGGCTCGAAGGTGATCACCGAGACCGGCGCGCCGGCGCTTTCGGCGATCGCGCGGGTACGCTCGATCACCGCGCGGTGGCCGCGATGGACGCCGTCGAAATTGCCCAACGCGCCGACGCTACCGCGTTCGGCGGAACCGATTTGGTCAAGGGACTCGATTACGATCATGGCACAACGTGCGCCGCGGCGGCGGCGTTCCGAATGGGGGCGAAAGGCGTCGGCGCGGACTATACGCGGGTGGTGGAAATCGGGCAATATAGGTGCCTGGCGGCGCGTCTTGGGCGGCCGCGCGTTATTTTTGCAGGAGACCCACAACATGGCCATCGACCCCGCCGCCATCGAAGCTGGCGCCGACCGCTTGTTCACCTTGTTCGAAAAAGGCGGTCAAGCCGACGGCCTGCCGGACGCCTGCGCCGGGCTGAGCGTGGCTGATGGCTACGCCATTCAAAAATCGCTTTTGGCCCGCCTGACCGGCGATATCGAGCGCGCCCGGGTCGGTTATAAAATCGGCGCCACCAACGCCGTGGCCCGCCAACTTCTCAACGCCGATCATCCCTTCCATGGCAGCTTGCTGGCCGACCGCTGCTATCGTTCGCCGGCGGTCCTCGATAGCGCGCGACTTAACAAATTGGCGATTGAACCGGAATTGGCGCTGGTCCTGGGCGCCGATTTGCCGGCCGGTGTGGACCCGCACACCGCCGATAGCGTGGCGGCGGCGGTGGCCGACGTGGTGCCGGCGCTGGAAATTGTCGATTCCCGCTTCGCCGCCTGGACCGAGGTGGGTTTGCCCTCGCTGGTCGCCGACAATGGCGTCAACGCCTTTTGGATCGAGGGCACGGCGCGTCCCTTGGCGGGCATCGACCTGACCGCCCAGCAAGTCAGCGTGGCCCGCAACGGGGTTACCGAGCACGAAGGGGTCGGCGGCAATGTCGATGGCGGCCCGCTGGGGGTTTTGGCGTGGTTGGCGAATATGTTGAACCGCCAAGGCGAGATGCTGAAAAAGGGCCAAAAGATCAGTACCGGCACCTTGACGCCGGTGATTGCGGCGGCGCCAGGCGATACCCTGGAGGCCGATTTCGGCGCCCTCGGAACGGTCGCCGTCAGTTTTCGCTGAAGTCGTCGCGGGCCAGCCGCCAGGCCCAGAACGCGCCGAACATCACCACCGGCACCGACAGGACCAATAGCCAGGTGGCGGCATTTGCGATGGTCGCGGCGCGCGCGTCATCGGCCAGGCCGGCCTGGTTGGCGATGGTGCCGCAGAGGGCCGCGCCAATGGCGTAACCAAGGCGTTGAAGGGCCGGGACCGCCGCCGACACCTTGGCGCTCTCACCGGCCGGCGCGCTGGTCACCAAGCGGCGCGTCAAATGCGCCCAGGACAAACCAAAACC
>NZLB01000032.1 GCA_002694075.1 Nisaea sp. | reverse complement strand
TCGGCCAGTTTGGCCAACCGTGTCTCGACATTGCCGCGAAACATGACAATCGACAAATCTGGCCGCCGGGCCAGAAGAAAAGCTTTGCGCCGGACAGAGGTGGTGCCGACCACCGCGCCGTGGGCTAGATCGTCCAAGCGCGGCCGCGCTGGCCCGATCAAGGCGTCGCGCGGGTCGGCGCGCGGCAAGACCGCGACCAGGGCGCTGCCGGCGATCAAATCGGTTTCCATGTCTTTCAATGAATGCACGCCGCAATCGATGGCGCCGGCCGCCAGGGCTTCTTCTATTTCCTTGGCGAACAGGGCTTTACCGCCGATCTCGGCCAGCGGCCGATCGCGCACGCGGTCACCGGTGGAGGTGATTTTGACAATCTCGATGGCGTCCGGGGCGGCCAGCGCCGGGACCCGTTGGCGCAGGCCATCCGCCACCATCTGGGCCTGGGCCAAGGCCAGGATCGAGCCTCGCGTGCCAATCCTGAGGGCCGGGCGTCCGGCGTGTTCGCGCTTCTCATTCATGGCTGGAGTGTGTAGACCGGGTGGCTCGTGGAGAAAAGCCCGAAGTGAGCGCCTATGACCTCGTCGCCGGCCAAGCGGGACCTGATGGTTCTTGGCATCGAAACCAGTTGCGATGAAACCGCCGTCGCCATCGTCGGCGGCGACCGGCGGGTGCATGCCAATGTGGTGCTGTCCCAGATCGCCGACCACCAACCTTATGGCGGGGTGGTCCCGGAAATCGCCGCGCGCGCCCATCTCGCCCATTTGGATGGCTTGATTCGCCGGGCCCTGACCGACGCCGGTGTCGGCTTCGACGATGTGCACGCGGTCGCCGCCACCGCCGGGCCGGGGCTGATCGGCGGGGTTTTGGTTGGCGCGATGACCGGCAAGGCGATTGCCCTGGCGCGCGATCTGCCGTTCCTGGCGGTCAATCATTTGGAAGGTCACGCCTTGACCGCCCGTCTAAGCGACGATGTCGCCTATCCCTATTTGTTGCTGCTGGTCTCCGGCGGCCATTGCCAATTGTTGGCGGTCGCCGGCTTGGGCGATTACCGTCTGTTGGGCACGACCATCGACGACGCCGTCGGCGAGGCGTTCGACAAGGTCGCCAAAATGCTGGACCTTGGCTATCCGGGGGGGCCGGCGGTGGAACGGGCGGCGGCCACCGGCGATCCGCTGGCGATTGATTTGCCGCGGCCGATGCGCGGCCGACCGGGCGCGGACTTTTCCTTTTCCGGTCTTAAAACGGCCGTGCGCCAGCGCTTGAGCGCCGCTGAAAACCCGCACGACCCGGCCTGGCGCGCTGATCTCGCCGCCAGTTTTCAAGCCGCCGTCGCCGATTGCCTGGTCGACCGTACGGCCCGCGCCATCACCCGCTTCAGCGCCGAATATGGGGCCGGCAAGGCGTTGGTGGTGGCCGGTGGGGTCGCCGCCAACGCCAGTTTGCGCGCCCGTTTATCAGACCTGGCGGCGGCCGAGGGCATGGCCTGGGTGGCGCCGGCGCCGGCGCTCTGTACCGACAATGCGGCGATGATCGCCTGGGCCGGATTGGAGCGTTTCGCCGCCGGCCAACGCGACGGTTTGGATTTCGCGCCGCGCCCGCGCTGGCCGCTCGATATGACGTCGGCGGGGGCGTCGTGAGCGGCCGGCGGGTCGCGGTGTTAGGCGGCGGCGGCTGGGGCACCGCGCTGGCTCAAGTGACCGCCCGTGCCGGTAACGAGGTGGCTCTGTGGGCGCGCGACCCGGCGGTGGTTTCGGCGATCAACACGGCGCGTCGCAACCCGCGCTATCTGAGCGATCTGACACTTGACCCGGCGGTGCGCGCGACCGCCGATTTGGCGGCGGCGATCACCGCCGCCGAGGCGGTGTTGCTGGCGGTCCCGGCGCAGACTGTGCGGGGCCTGGCGGCCGCCTTGGCGGCGACGGGCGTGGCGCCGACGACGGCGGTGATTTGCGCCAAGGGCTTGGAGATCGGCAGCGGCAAACTGCTGAGCGAGGTGCTTGGCGAAAGCTTGCCGGGCTGGCCGGTGGCGGTCCTTTCCGGTCCGTCCTTCGCCGGCGAGACGGCGGCCGGCGTGCCGACCGCGGTGACGGTGGCGGCCGATAGCCTGGCGCGGGCCGGCGATCTGGCGGCCTGTTTCGGGACGCCCAGTTTCCGCCCCTATGCCAGCGATGACGTGATTGGGGTGGAAGTCGCCGGGGCGGTCAAGAATGTCATCGCCATCGCCGCCGGGATCGCCGCCGGCCTCGGTTTCGGTGACAACACCCGGGCCGCCTTGATTACCCGTGGCCTGGCCGAAATCGCCCGCTTCGCGGTCGCCCTCGGTGGCCGGGCCGAAACGGTGATGGGCCTCGCCGGGGTTGGCGACATGGTGTTGACCTGCGCCAGCATGCAATCGCGCAACACCCAATTCGGCCGCGCCGTTGGCGCCGGCACGGCGGTTGCCACCCTGCGCGCGCCGCCGGCGCCGGTGGTCGAGGGTGTCGCCTCGGCGGCGGCTGTGGTCGCCCGCGCCCGCACCGCCGGCGTCGATATGCCGATTGCCGAAGCGGTCGACGCGGTTGTCAACCACGGCGCCGATCTGGCCGCCACCTTGGAGCGGCTGCTGGCCCGGCCGTTGCGTCCNGAAGATCATCGTTGATTGCCGGCGGCGCNGGCTTTGGCTAGGTTGCGACAGCCTTTGATCGCCAGCGAGGGAGCGCGGGATGGCCTATTGGTTGTTTAAATCGGAACCGGGCGCGTGGTCCTGGGACGAACAAGTGGCGGCCGGCGACGGCGGCGCCGAATGGGATGGTGTGCGCAACTACCAGGCGGCCAACAACATGAAGGCGATGGCGGTCGGCGACCGGGGCTTTTTTTATCATTCGGTCAATGAAAAGCGGATCGTTGGGATCGTCGAGGTNACGCGCGAATACTACCCCGACCCGACCGACGCNTCGGGCCGTTTNGGNATGGTCGATGTGCGCGCCGTCAAAGCGGTGACCACGCCGGTCACCCTGGCNGATATCAAGGCCGAGCCNGCGCTCGCCGATCTCGCTNTGGTGCGTCAGTCGCGNCTNTCGGTGGTGCCGGTCAACGAGGCCGAATGGACCCTGCTGTGCGCCATGGCCGGGACCGACCNGGCGTAAGCCGNGCCGCGCCTAGCCGCGCAGGTCTTCGAGATCGCGGAAATGGTCCAGGGCCTCGGGATTGGCCAGCGCCTCGATATTTTTGATCGCTCGGCCGTGGACCAGATCGCGCACCGCCAATTCGACGATTTTGCCACTTTTAGTGCGCGGAATTTCGGCCACCTGAAGGATTTTCGCCGGCACATGGCGAGGTGAGGCTTCGGCCCGGATGCGCGCCTTGATACGGGCGATGAGGTCGTCGTTCAGGCGTAAACCCGGGCGCAGAGTGACAAACAGCACCACCCGCACGTCGCCGCGCCAATCCTGACCAATCACCAAACCCTCGGTCACCTCGTCAATGCGCTCGACCTGGCGGTAAATTTCGGCGGTGCCGATGCGCACCCCGCCGGGGTTGAGCACCGCGTCCGACCGGCCGTAGATGATCATGCCGCCGTGCGCGGTCAATTCGACATAATCGCCATGGCACCAGACATTGGGGAATTTGGCGAAATAGGCGGCGTGATATTTGGCGCCGTCGTCATCGTTCCAGAACATGATCGGCATCGACGGAAACGGCGCGGTACAGACCAATTCGCCTTTTTCGCCGACCATCGGCCGGCCCTCGTCGTCCCATACCTCAACCTTCATACCGAGACCGCGTTTTTGGATCTCGCCGCGCCACACCGGCCCAATTGGATTGCCGAGCACGAAACAGGACACAATGTCGGTGCCACCGGCGATGGAGGCCAGGCACAGGTCCTCTTTGACCTGGGTGTAGACGTAATCGAAGCCCTCTGGGACCAGCGGCGAACCGGTCGAGGTCATGGTCCGAACGGTGCCGAGATCATGGCTGTCGCGNGGGCAAAGGNCGGCTTTGTTGCAAGCGTCGATATATTTCGCCGAGGTGCCGAACAAGGTCATGCCCTCGGCGTCGGCGAAGTCGAATAGGATATTGCCGTCGGGATAAAAGGGCGACCCGTCGTACAGCAGCAAGGTCGCCTCGGCGGCCAAACCCGACACCAACCAGTTCCACATCATCCAGCCGCAGGTGGTGAAATAGAACACCCGATCGTCGGCTTTCACGTCGCTTTGCAGGACATGTTCCTTCAAATGCTGCAACAGCGTTCCGCCAATGCCATGGACAATGCATTTNGGCGCNCCGGTGGTGCCCGAGGAATACATGATGTAGAGCGGATCGTTAAACGCCATTGGCCGGAAAGTGACCGGCGCGGCGGTGAACGGGGCGGTGAAATNGGCCAATGACACCGCCTTGGCGATGCCGGCGATGTGCGGTTCCTGCCGGACATGGGGGACAATCACCACCTGGTCGACGGTTGGCAGGGCGGCGGCCACCGCCGCGACTTTGTCAAGCACGTCCAGTTCCCGGCCGTTGTAGTGATAACCTTCCACCGCGATGAGCACCTTTGGCGCGATTTGGCCGAAGCGGTCGAGCACCCCCTGAACCCCGAAATCGGGCGAGCAACTTGACCACACCGCGCCAAGCGCGGTGGTCGCCAACATGGCGANGACGGTTTCCGGCATGTTCGGCATGAAGGCGGCGACGCGGTCGCCGGGACCGACGCCGGCGGCGGCGAGCGCTTGCGCCAGGCGCGAAACCTGGTCATGCATTTGGTCATGGCTGAGCCGGCGTTTGATCCGATCTTCGCTCCAAAACACCATGGCGTCGCCGGGGCCGCGCCGGCGCATCAGGTTTTCCGCGAAATTGACGCGCGCCTCGGGGAAAAAGGCGGCGCCCGGCATGGCCGCGCCATTGACCAGGGCGGGGCCGGCGCCGCGCGCGCCGACGACACCGCAGAAATCCCAAATCGCGGTCCAAAAATCGGCCCGCTCGGCGATTGACCAATCGTAAAGCGCGTCATAGCCGTCCAGGGACAGGCCGTGGCGGTCGTTGATCAAGGCCANGAAACGGGTCAGGTTGGCGTCGGCGACGCGAGTCGCGTCTGGTCGCCAAAGGGGCGCCTCGGGCATGGGTCGGGTCTCCGTCGCGATCAAGGGGCGAAGCAGTCTTGTTGTCGTACAACAAGCTTTTGGTCAGAACAATCGCCTGGGCGTCGGTTTTCGGCGGCCGCATCTTAAGTGTTTAAGCCAAAGCCGTTCTCGCGCCCCTCGTCAAAGTGTTCGGNCCACCCGCCGCTGAGGCCGTAGGACGCTTGATAGGTGTAATGGGCGCCATCGGGCGACAGGTGGCTGCGAAACAAATGGAATTCCGAGGCCATGATCGGCGGTGAGCGGAACAAGCCGTGGTCGGCCATGTAATAGGCAAGATCGGCGCCCGGGACCCCGCGTGTCCGACCGAGGGTGACATGGGGGCGAAAGTCATGGTGGTCCAGCTTGACCCCAACAGCGCGCAGGCGGCGGTCGATTTTTTTGCGCAGCTCGGCCAAGCCGGGGTCGGCCTCGACCCCGAGCCAAACCGCCCGTGGCCGGCCGGCGCTCTCGAAATGGCCGATGCCAACCAGCGCGAAGCTGAAGGCGGCGGCGTCGATTTCCGCCAGCGCCTCCTCGACCTCGAGNGTGACGCTTGGCGGCACCTCGCCAATAAAGCGCAGGGTCAGATGCAGATTGTCGGGGCTGACCCAGCGCATGCCGTTGAGGCCATGGCAAATGGCGGCGATCTCGTCGGTGACAGGGGCCGGCAGGTCGAGGGCGACGAAAAGGCGGTGCATCGGACAATCTCCGCGCCGGGGGCGGCCGTCACCNCACGTCTAGGGTTGCACGCGCGACAACAAGGCCTCGACACTTGGAATGATACGCTCGACGACAATCGCCACGCCAGCGGAATTGGGNTGAATTCCATCGTTTTGGTTCAGCGTCGGGNNGGCCGCCACGCCTTCNAGGAAGAAGGGNTAGAAAAGGGCGTCGTATTCGAGNGCCACGGTCGCGAAAATGGTGTCGAATTCGGCCCCNAAATCGCGCCCCAAATTCGGCGGCGCGCGCATGCCGGCCAGCAACACCGGCAAATCGGCGGCTTTTAACTGTTCCATAATCGCTCGTAAATTCGCCAGGGTTTCGGCGGGGTCCAGGCCACGTAGCCCATCATTGGCGCCCAATTCCAAAATCACCGCGTCGGGTTTGTCGGCCAGCATCCAGGCGAGCCGCGCGCGGCCACCGGCGGTGGTATCGCCGGCGACCCCGGCGTTGATTACCCGCACGGCGTGGCCGCGGGCGCGCAACGCGGCCTCGAGTTTCACCGGAAAGGCGTCGGCCGGCGGCAAGCCATATCCGGAGGTCAAACTGTCGCCAAACGCCATGATCGTGCGAATCGGGCCGTCGGCGGCGCTCGCCGGGGGGCTGAAAACGCCGCCGAAAAAGGTCGCCAAGAGGGCCACGGCGATCATTCCGCGCCGGTTGATTGGCCGTTGCCGCACCCCATATCCGTTGTGACCCATCATCGCACTCGCCTTTCACAGGAATGGACCTGACATGTCATCTCCCGCGCTCGCTTTCAATGCCTCGGAGGCCGGAGATTTGGTGTCCCTGGAAGATGTCCAACTCACCCTGCCCAGCGCCGCCGGCCCGGTGGACATTTTACGGGGCATCGATTTGCGTATTGGCGGCGGTGAGACGGTCAGCATCGTCGGCCCCTCGGGCGCCGGTAAAACCACCTTAATGATGGTCGTCGCCGGTTTGGAACAGCCCAGCGCCGGCGCGGTGCGCGTCGCCGGCGCCGATTTGACCGCCATGTCGGAGGACCAATTGGCGCTCTTTCGGCGCGACCATATCGGCATTGTGTTCCAGGCTTTCCGCCTGGTGCCAACCATGACGGCGGTGGAAAACGTCGCCATTCCACTTGAATTCGCCGGTCACACCGCGCCCTTCGAGGCGGCGCGCGCGGTTCTGGCCAAGGTCAAGTTGGACCATCGCTTGCACCATTATCCCGATCAGTTGTCGGGCGGCGAACAGCAGCGGGTGGCCATCGCCCGCGCCTTTGTGGTCGGTCCCCAGCTTTTGTTGGCCGATGAGCCGACCGGCAACTTGGACGGCGCCACCGGCGAGACGGTGATCGACTTGCTGTTCGAACTCCAGGCGCTGCATGGCGCCACGCTTTGTCTGATCACCCATGACCGCGCGCTGGCCGCCCGCTGCGCCCGCACCATCAGCCTGGCCGACGGCCGCATCGCCGACGACAGCCGGCGATCGGACGCCGCCTGATGGCCGGTGGCCTTGGCTTGATCCTACGGCTGGCCCGGCGCGAGTTACGCGGCGGTCTGTCCGGCTTCCGGATTTTTCTCGCCTCGCTGGCCCTGGGGGTGGCGGCCATCGCCGCCGTCGGCACGGTGTCGAGCGCGATTTTGACCGGTCTCAATCGCGACGCGCGGGTCCTGCTTGGCGGCGATGTTGACCTGCGCAGCATCCATGTGCCGGTGGCGCCGGCGGCCCGCGATTTCGCCGATGCAGAGGGCACCCTCACCGAGATCATCAATATGCGGGCGATGGCCGCGCGCGCTGGCGACGCGGACGGGCGCCGGGCGCTGGTCGAGCTGAAGGCGGTCGCTAACGCCTATCCCCTGGTCGGGGCGGTGACGCTGTCGCCGGCCGGGCCGCTGGACGGTGCCCTGGCCTTCCGCGACGGCGTCGACGGGGCGGTCATCGACCGGGCCTTGGCGGCGCGCCTGGGATTGACCTTGGGCGATGTTTTGGAGGTCGGCGACGCCCGCTTCGCGGTGCGCGCCTTCATCGACAAAGAACCGGACCGGGTGGTGTCCTTCGCCACTTTCGGACCGCGTTTGATGGTCGCCTTGCCGGCCTTGTCCAAGACCGGCTTGGTGCGCCAGGGCAGTTTGATCTATTACCACACCCGTGTGGCCCTCGACCCGGGTGTCGATTTGGACCGCTGGCTGACCGATTTCGCCGCCAAATTTCCCGACCATGGATGGCGGCTGCGCAGCCGGTCGCAAGCGGCGCCCGGGTTTTCCGAGTTTATCTCCCGCCTCGGCCTATATCTCAGCCTGGTCGGCTTGACCTCGCTGTTG
>NZLB01000031.1 GCA_002694075.1 Nisaea sp. | reverse complement strand
CGCCGCGCGGCGGTTGACCCGGCCGCGCCAAGCGCGCATAAGCCAGCGGCAGAGAGCTAAAAACGGGAGCATGACGACCATGAACGCGACCACCGCGCCCCTCCATCGCGCGCTGATTTCAGTTTCCGATAAGACCGGTTTGATCGAATTCGCCGAAGCCTTGGCGGCCCGCGGGGTCGCCCTACTGTCGACCGGCGGCACCGCCCGCGTCTTGCGTGAAGCGGGTCTGACGGTGCGCGACGTGGCCGAGGAAACCGGCTTCCCGGAAATCATGGACGGGCGGGTGAAAACCCTGCATCCGCGCATTCATGGCGGCCTGCTGGCCCTGCGCGACAACCCGGCCCACGGCGCCGCCATGGCCGACCATGGCATCGCCGGGATCGACTTGTTGGTGGTCAATCTCTACCCCTTCGAAGCGACCGTCGCCGGCGGCGGCGATTATGACAGCTGCGTCGAGAACATCGACATCGGCGGCCCGGCGATGATTCGCGCGGCGGCCAAAAACCACGGCCATGTCACGGTGGTCACCGACCCTGGCGATTACGCCNCCGTNCTTGACGATCTCGCGGCCCATGACGGCNTCCNCGCCGACACCCGCCGGCGCCTNGCGCGCGTCGCCTATGCCCGCACCGCNACCTATGACGCGGCCATCGCCGGCTGGCTGGCCGACCAACAGGACGTCGCCTATCCCGAACGCCTGGTCATCGCCGGCGNCCGCCCGGCGGTGCTGCGCTATGGCGAAAACCCCCACCAGACCGCNGCCTTTTACCATGCCGGNCCGACCCGCCCGGGGATCGCCAGCGCCGAACAAGTGCAGGGCAAGGAATTGTCGTTCAACAATCTCAACGANACCGACGCGGCTTTTGAACTGGTNGGCGAATTCGACGATCCGGCGATCGCCATCATCAAACACGCCAACCCCTGCGGCGTCGCGGTGGCCAGCGATTTNGCGACCGCCTATCGGCGGGCATTGGCCTGTGACCCGGTCAGCGCCTTCGGCGGTATCATCGCCGCCAACCGCCCACTGGATGGGCCGACCGCCGAAGAGATCGTCAAGATCATGAGCGAGGTNGTCATCGCCCCAGACGCCGACGCCGACGCCCGCGCGGTTTTGGCGACCAAGAAAAATCTCCGCCTGCTGATCGCCGGCGGGGTCCCAGACCCNCGCGCGCCTGGCGTCAACATTCGCACGCTGGCNGGCGGCCTGTTGGTCCAAGACCGNGACGCCGGTCAGGTGTCCGCCGCCGATTTGAAGGTCGTCACCAAACGCGCGCCGAGCGCCCGCGAACAGGCCGACATGTTGCTGGCCTTTCGGATTTGCAAACATGTCAAATCGAACGCCATCATTTATGTCAAAGAGGGCGCCACGGTCGCCATCGGCGCCGGCCAGATGAGCCGTGTCGACAGCGCTCGCATCGCCGCCCGCAAGGCCGAGGACGCGGCCGAAGCGGCCGGCGCCGGGACACCGGCGACGGTCGGCTCGGTGGTCGCCTCCGATGCCTTTTTCCCCTTCGCCGACGGTTTGCTGGCNGCCGCCGCGGCGGGCGCCACCGCGGTGATCCAACCGGGCGGATCGATTCGCGATGACGAGGTCATCGCCGCCGCCGACGAGGCCGGCCTGGCGATGGTTTTCACCGGCATGCGCCATTTCCGCCACTGAACCCGCCGNCACTGTCGCCAAGGAGAAACAGCATGGTCAACAGCGTCACCGCCGGGGTGATCGGCCTCGGCTCAATGGGCATGGGGGCGGCCAAATCCCTGCTCGCCGCCGGTATTGAGACCCATGGCCTCGACCGCGACGTCGACGCCTTGGCGGCGTTTGGCGCGGCCGGCGGTGAGACCGGGACCAGCCCGCTAAGCATGGCCGCCGGGGTCGATGTGCTGGTGATTTTCGTGGTCAACGCCGACCAGGTCGACAGCGTGCTNTTTGGCGAGGACGGCGCGGCGGCCGGGCTGAAACCGGGGTCGGTNGTGGTGCAATGCGCGACCATTCCGGCCGCCAAAGCCCGCGATATCGCCGCCCGTTTGGCCNAACGCGATGTCATGATGATCGACGGCCCNGTCAGCGGCGGNGCCGCCAAGGCCGCCGCCGGCGCCATNACGGTGATGGCCTCCGGCCCCGACGCGGCGTTTTCCAAGGCCGCNCCGGTGCTTGACGCGATCGCCGAGCAGGTCCACCGCCTGGGCGCCGAAGCGGGCGTCGGCTCGACCGTCAAAACCATCAATCAACTGCTGGCCGGTGTGCACATCGCCGCCGCNGCCGAAGCGATGGCCCTGGGCATCCGCGCCGGCGCCGACCCCGATCAGTTGTTCGCCGTCTTGTCGGGTGCGGCCGGCGCCTCGTGGATGTTCAACAATCGGGTGCCGCATATCCTGGCCGGTGACTATACNCCCCTGTCCGCGGTCGATATTTTCATCAAGGATTTGGGCATTGTGCTCGACACCGGCAAAGCCCTGACATTTCCGCTGCCGCTGAGCGCCGCCGCCCATCAGCAATTCCTCGCCGCCGGCGCCGCCGGGCTCGGNCGCGAGGATGATTCGGCGGTGATCAAGGTGTTTCAGAAACTGGCCGGCATCGACTTGCCNGCGNGCGATCCCTCACTGCCAGAGACATAAGATCCCATAGCAACTGGTGCCCAGAAGNTCGACAAACAGCAGATAGCCGAGCACGTCCAANGCCAGGCCGATGGCGAGCACCGGCAACACGAAATAGACCAGACAATAATACAACGCCCAGACCGTGAAACGGCGGCTGGGCACGCGATATCCGCGCACCCGNAAGGGCGACTTGAACCAACCACGCATGACCCGCACACTAGCCGCCTTGAGGGGACGGGAAAAGCANGATGGTCAAAGGCGGCGAAGAACCACGGATCGCGCTGACGTGGGATGANGCGACCCCGCGCGCGTGGGACCGCTNGTTAAGCGCCGCCGGGCNATCCACGATCGAGCAAAGCTGGGCCTACGGCATGGCGATGGCCCAAACCACCCCCTACAACGCGCGCACCTTGACCCTGCGCCGCGGGCGCGAGGTGGTGGCCTTCGCCCTGGTCTTCACCTGGACCCTGGCGGGGGTGGTGCGGATCGCCAAAATCGTCCGTGGCCCATTGTTCCTCAACNCACCCGANCCGGCCACGCGGCNCGCGGTGTTCGCCGCCATCAAGGCCCAGTTTCCCCGCCGTAAACTGAATTTTTTTACCTGGATGCCGGAGTTACCCGCCGCCGCCGANAGCGACCAAGTCATGGCCGCGCTGGCCATGCGCCGCGTGGTCACNGGCTATGGCACGATTTGGCTCGACCTGGCTCAANCCCTGGAGACCCTACGCGCNGGTTTCGACGGCAAATGGCGCAACCAANTGCGGCGNGCCGAAGCCGCCGATTTNGACGTGCGGGTGAGCCAGGGCGGCGCCGCCCTGGAATGGCTGTTGCNACGCCATGACGCCCATCGTCAGGAGCGCCNCTTTCGNGCCCCGGCCGGCGCTTTCGTCCGCGCCATCGCCAGCCATAGCGGCCATAACAAACGCGCGATCCGCGTGCTCTCGGCCCATCACGGTAGCGAAACCTTGGCCGCCGTTCTATTCCTGCGCCACGGCGACAGCGCCACCTATTACATCGGCTACANCGGCGGCNCCGGCCGCANCCGNNNTGNCCACAATCTATTATTGTGGCAGGGTCTGGCCCGGCTCAAGGATGACGGNGTCGCCTGGTTGGATTTAGGGGGGATCGACGGCCGCCGCATGGCCGGCGTGTCACGCTTCAAACTGGGCCTCGGTGGGTGCCCGGTGACCCTCGCCGGCACTTATCTTTAGGGTAATCCGCTAAGCCCCCCNAGCCGAGACACACGTGAGCCCCGCGNCGGAAAGCGTTCGATTTTCGCCAAATGCGTTTTACACTATNGTCTGATTCGGTGGCGAGGACGGCGATGTCGGTTTTAATTGAGGCAGCGATCTTTTTGGGCTGCGCCGTGCTCGCGGTCCCGCTGTTCAGCCGTTTAGGGCTTGGCTCGATCCTGGGCTATCTGGCNGCCGGCATTTTGATCGGCCCGCATTTGATGGGNTTGATCGGCAATATCGAAGTCGTACTGCATGTCGGCGAGTTTGGCGTGGTTNTGCTGCTGTTCCTGATCGGGCTGGAGNTGAACCCGACCCGGTTGTGGAGTTTGCGCCGACCGATCCTGCTCATTGGCGGCGGGCAAGTGGCGGTGACCGGCGCGCTTATCGCCGCCATCGCCTGGGGTTTCGGCCTGGGCTGGCCGGTGGCGGCGCTNGTCGGCCTGACCCTGTCCTTGTCTTCGACNGCTGTGGCCTCGCANTTACTGTCGGAAAGCGGCCAATTGCCNACNCGCCATGGGCGCACCGCGTTGTCGGTTTTGCTGTTCCAAGATATCGCGGTGATCCCGCTGCTGGCGGCGGTGCCACTGCTGGCCGGCGTCGGCGCCGAGGCCGGCGGACCCAGCCCGGTGGCGATGGTGGCGGTGGTGATTGGCGTCATCGTCTTTGGCCGTTTCCTGGTGCAGCCNACCTTCGACCTGGTCGCTCAATGGGGCAATCAGGATGTGTTCACCGCGGCCTCGCTGTTGCTGGTGGTCGGGACCGCCGCGTTGATGGAGTTTGTCGGNCTGTCGATGGCCTTGGGCGCCTTTATCGCCGGCGTGCTGTTCGCCGATTCCCACCATCGACACGCGGTGATAGCCGATATCGAACCGTTCAAGGGCCTGTTAATGGGCCTTTTTTTCATCGCCGTCGGGATGACCGTCGATCTCGCCTTGTTGGTCGAGCGGCCGGGCCTGGTGGCGACGCTGGCTCTTGGCCTGGTGGTTGGCAAGGCCATCATCTTGATCTTCTTTGGNTGGCTAAGCCGCCTGCCCCGGCGGGCCATCCTGCGTTTCACCGCCAGCCTCGCCCAGGGCGGCGAGTTCGCCTTTGTGATTTTCAGCGCCGCCCTTGGCTTTAACGTCCTCGCGCGCGAGACCGTCGATCTGATGATCCTGGTGGTCGCGATTTCGATGATGTTGACGCCGCTCTTGTTCCGTGCCGCCGAGACCTTTGACCGGGCGCGCCCGCCTGACACGGCGGCGGCGCCCGAGGCCCCTGACCGATTCACCGAGACCGACTCGCCGGTGATCATCGCCGGTTTCGGACGAATGGGCCAGATCGTCGCCCGCGCCTTGCGCCTCAGCGACACGCGTTTCACCGCGCTCGACAATGATTTGGAGCAAATCAGCTTTGTCAGCCGCTTCGGCGACAAAGCCTTTTTCGGTGACGCCACCCGCCCGCATATTCTGCGCGCCGCGGGCGCCGACACCGCCAAGGTGTTTGTGATCTGCGTCCACGATGTGGCGGTCTCCATCCAAATCGCCGAGACCGTGCGCAGTCAATATCCCGATCTATTCGTGATCGCCCGTGTGCGCAACCGCCACCACGCCTATCGAATGCTGGAATTGGGCGTTCACAAAGTGGTGCGCGAGACCTTCGCCGGCAGCCTGGACATTGCCGAATCGGCTCTTGTCGAAACCGGTCAATCGCCGTCGCGGGCCGGCGCCATGGTCAGCCGCTTCAAGGACCATGACGAGGAATTACTGCGCGAGCAGTTCGCCATTCGCGACAACGAGGCGGCGCTGATCGCATCGTCCGAAGCCGCCGCCCAGGAATTTCGGCGCCTTATGGACCAGGACGGTAAGCGCGAAAACGAATAGCCCGCCTCCACCGCCGCCGCTATAACGGCCTTAGAGCACGGGAGGGTATTTGACATGAGCACGACGATTTCCCATTGGATCAATGGCCGCGCGATCGCTGGTGGTGACCGTTTCGGCGATGTTTTCAACCCGGCCACCGGCGAGGTTCAGGCCCAGGTGGCCCTAGCCGATCCGGCCACCGTCAACGCCGCCGTCGACGCCGCCAAGGCCGCCTTCCCGGCCTGGGCCGACACGCCGCCGCTCCGCCGTGCGCGGGTGATGTTCAAATTCCGCGAATTGTTGGAAGACAATCTGAAAGCCTTCGCCGCCCTGGTCACCGCCGAGCATGGTAAGGTGCTGAGCGACGCCGAGGGATCGATCATCCGCGGCTTGGAAGTCGTCGAGTTCGCCGCCGGCATCCCTCACCTGTTGAAGGGCGAGTTCACCGAACAGGTTGGCCCCGACATCGACAGTTGGTCGACACGCCAGCCCCTCGGTGTTTGCGCCGGGATCACCCCGTTCAACTTCCCGGCGATGGTGCCGATGTGGATGTTCCCGGTGGCCATCGCCTGCGGCAATACCTTCGTTCTGAAGCCGTCGGAGCGCGACCCGAGTTCCGCCAACTTCATGGCCGAACTGCTGAAACAGGCCGGGCTGCCCGACGGTGTGTTCAACGTTCTGCATGGTGACAAGGTGGCGGTTGACGGTTTGTTGACCCACCGCGATGTGGCCGCCGTCAGCTTCGTCGGCTCGACCCCAATCGCCGAATATGTGCACCACACCGCCAGCGCCCACAACAAGCGGGTGCAGGCGCTGGGCGGCGCCAAAAATCACATGGTGGTGATGCCCGACGCCGATTTCGATCAGGCCACCGACGCCTTGATGGGCGCCGCCTATGGCTCGGCCGGGGAACGCTGCATGGCGGTATCGGTGGCGGTCGCCGTCGGCGACGCCGGCGACGCCTTGATGGCGCGCTTGGCGCCGCGGGTGCGCGCCCTTAAAATCGGGCCGGGCACCGATCCGGAAAGCGAAATGGGCCCCTTGGTCACCGCCGCCCATAAGGCCAAGGTCGAAGGTTATATCGACCAAGGCGTCGCCGAGGGCGCCGAGTTGGTGGTCGATGGCCGGGGTCTGGTTCTGCAAGGGTATGAAAACGGCTTTTACACGGGCGGCACTTTGTTCGACCGGGTAAGCCCCGACATGTCCATCTACAAGGACGAGATTTTCGGCCCGGTGTTATCGGTGGTGCGCGTCGACGACCACGCCGCCGCCAGCAAATTGGTCAATGAACATGAGTTCGGCAACGGCGCGGCGATCTTCACCCGCGATGGCGACGCCGCCCGCGAATTCGCCCGCAATGTCGAAATCGGCATGGTCGGCGTCAACGTCCCGATCCCCGTGCCGATGGCCTTTCACAGCTTCGGTGGCTGGAAACGCTCGCTCTTCGGCGACCATCACATGCATGGGCCGGAAGGGGTGCGCTTTTACACCAAGTACAAGGTCGTCACCGGACGTTGGCCAACCGGAATCCGCGCCGGCGCCAGCTTTATCATGCCGACCATGTGAGACGCGCCGGCGATGGACAAACAAAGGACGGCGCCGGTCGATCACACGCCCGGTTGGCCGCGCGCGGCAATCTATTTCGCGCCGGCGGCCGACAGCGCCCTGCATGACTTCGGGGCCGACTGGCTCGGCCGGGACGCCCTGATCGGCGCGCCGCGGCCGACGCCGACGGTGGACGGCATCGCGCCCGAACGTTTGGCCGCCATCACAGCCGACGCCCGCCGCTATGGTTTCCACGCCACCTTGCGGGCGCCCTTTCATCCGGCCGACGGCGTCGACATCGCCCGTATCATCGCCGCCGCCGAAGCCTTCGGCGCCGCCCGCAAACCCTTTGACCTGTCGCTGGAAGTGGCCAATCACAAAGGCTTTCTGGCGCTCACACCGGTCCAGGCGCCAGCCGCCCTGGGGGTCTTGGAAGCAGATCTCCTGGCGCATTTCGACGCTCTGGTGCGGCCGCCGTCGCCCGACGAATTGGCCCGCCGGCGCCAAGCCAATCTCAACCCGGCGCAAGACGCGCATTTACGGCGCTGGGGCTATCCATATGTGCTGGACCAGTTCCATTTTCATATGACCTTGACCACCCGCTTGAGCGACCCGGAGGAGCTTAAAACGCTGTTCGACGCCCTGCGCGCCCGCGCCGCGCCGATGCTCGCGGAACCGCTTCGCGTTGACGCCATCGCGGTCTTTGTCGAGGCGGAAAAGGGCGCCGACTTCATCTGCGCGGCGCGCTGCTCGTTCGATGCTTAAACCAGCCAGGCGCCGGCGCTAGCCGACCAACTTTCCAAACTCTCGCCGACGATTTCGACCGACCCGCCGGCGTGAACCAGCAAGAGGTGGCCGGCGGCGCTGGTCGTGGCGGTCACCGGCGCGGCGAAGTCGAGGAGATCCTCGCTCGCCGTGAAATCGGTGACCACGTCATGGCCCGACTGACCGCCAAATTCGAAGCGATCGGCGCCGCCGCCGCCGGCCAGCGTGTCGTTACCGCGATTGCCCTGGAGCCGATCATCGCCGGACCCACCGTCGACCCAGTCATCGCCCTGGCCACCGAACAAGATATCGTTGTCACGGTTGCCGAAGATATGGTCATCGGCCTTGTTGCCATAGACCAGGTCGCCGGCCTGACCGCCGTAAACGGTGTCGTTGTCCTGGCCGCCGAAGAGGCGGTCGGCACCCTTGTTGCCATAGGCCAGGTCCAGTCCGCGATTGCCGTAAACCAGGTCATCATCCTGGCCACCGAACAAACTGTCCTGGTCGCCGCCACCGTACAGCACGTCGGCGCCCTTATTGCCATAGATCAGATCATCGGCCGCGGCGCCCGACACCGTGTCACCGCCACCGCCACTTTCAACCCGATTGGCGCCAGCGTTGCCGGTGACCTGGTTGGGCTGGTCGTTCAACACCGCTTTGACATCGCGCGTGCCGGTCATTTGCAGGTTTTCAATCGTCGACGGCAGGGCGGGAATATCAAAGGCGGTGACCACGTTGTCACCATCATCCCCGATGATCAGATCAGCCCTGGAGGAGCCGATAATCCGCTCGATCCCGGCGAGG
>NZLB01000030.1 GCA_002694075.1 Nisaea sp. | reverse complement strand
GGCGATCGCGCGCCTGCGCGGGGCCATCGGCGCGCTTAACCGCGAAGGACGGCAACGCCTGACCGCCGCCTTTGACGCGGTCAACGGCCATTTTCAGGATCTGTTCCGTAAGTTATTCGGCGGTGGCGAGGCGCGCCTGGCGCTGACGGAGGAAGACGACCCGTTCGAGGCCGGGCTGGAAATTTTCGCCAGCCCACCCGGCAAAAAAATGCAAACCATGTCGCTGTTGTCCGGCGGCGAGCAAGCGCTGACCGCGCTCGCCTTGGTGTTCGCCGCCTTCCTCACCAACCCGGCGCCGATCTGCGTTCTGGACGAGGTCGACGCGCCCTTGGACGACAGCAACGTGGCCCGTTTTTGCAGCCTACTGAGCGATATCGCGGCGACAACCGGCACCCGGTTCCTGGTGATCACCCACCATCGCATGACAATGGCCCGGATGGATCGCCTATTCGGGGTGACCATGGCCGAGCGCGGCGTTAGCCAACTGGTTTCGGTCGATCTGCGCGGCGCCGAACAATTGCGCGAGACAGGATAAGCGCGACGTTTAAAGTTTATTAAATTTCAATATCTTAATGAAAATCCTTTGATCTTGACAGGGGCAGGCCCTGTTCGTATCTTGGCGGCGCTCGCTCGGCTCTGGCCGGGCGTGTGTGCGCGGGCTCCAGAGATGGCGCCGCGCATGGGGTCGACCGAACTTCGCNGNCGCCCGCGTTTGCGGTCGGATCGAAAGGACGCCGATGGACGAACCCAAGGATCCGCCCTCTCTCGCGGCGCTTGACGCGCGTTTGCGCCAAGCCCAGGAACGGGAGCGGCGCGGGCGCGAAGGCTCGGACACGGTGCGTACGAGCGCCCTCGGCCAAGCGATGAAAGTGGGCATCGAATTGGTCGCGGGGGTCGCCGTCGGAAGTTTCATCGGTTACCTGCTGGATTATTGGCTCGGCNCCAAGCCGTGGTTAATGATCGTTTTTTTCTTTCTCGGCGCGGCCGCCGGGATGATGAATGTCTACCGCGTGGCTGGCGGCAAGAGCTTCGCGGCGGATCGACAGGGCACGCGTGACACGCGTGAGGGATAAAGGTTAAGAGGGGANCGTCCCGTGGCATCGCCAGTTGAACAGTTCCGGTTGACGCCCCTGGTGCCGATTGAGGTCGGCGGCCTGGATATTTCGTTCACCAATTCGGCCGCCTTCATGGTCGCCGGGGTGGTCGTGGTGACNGCTTTCCTGACCCTCAGCATGCGCGGCGGCAGGTTGGTGCCGAGCCGATGGCAGTCGATGGCCGAGCTGAGCTACGAGTTTATCGCCGGCATGGTGCGCGATAATGTCGGGCGCGAGGGGCGGCAGTATTTCCCGTTCATCTTCACGTTGTTCATGTTCATTTTGGCCGGCAACCTGTTGGGCATGATCCCCTACGCCTATACCTTCACGAGCCAGATCATCGTCACCTTCGGCCTCGCCTTCGTGGTGTTCGTCGGGGTCACCATCATCGGCTTGGTGCGACACGGCACTCATTTCTTCACGTATTTCTTCCCCGACGGCGCGCCTNTGTGGATGGCGCCACTGCTGGTCCCGATCGAGGTGATTTCCTATCTCTCGCGGCCGGTCAGCCTGTCGGTGCGATTGTTCGCCAACATGATGGCCGGACACACGATGATGAAAGTGTTCGGCGGCTTCACCGTCGCGCTGGCGCTTTTCGGTGTGGCGCCTTTGGCGATGATCGTGGCGCTAACGGCGTTTGAGATTTTGGTCGCTTTCCTGCAGGCCTATGTGTTCACCGTGCTGACCTGCATCTACCTGCACGACGCGATCCACTTGCATTAAGTTTTAACCTCACTGGGGGCCGTTTGGTTTCCCTCTCACGACCACCAAGAAAAGGATGACTCCGATGGACGTTGAAGCCGCNAAAATGCTCGGTGCCGGCATTGCCGTTATTGCGCTCATGGGCGTGGGTGTTGGTATTGGCAACATCTTCTCGACCCTGGTCGCTTCGATCGCTCGCAACCCGGCCGCCCGCGACCAAGTGTTCGGTATCGGCATGCTGGGCTTCGCGCTGACCGAAGCGGTCGCGCTGTTCGCCCTGTTGATTGCCTTCATCATCCTGTTTGCGTGAGGCGCCGAGCGCCCCCNAGNGGGCGCTCGCCCGTGGCGCTTCGGCGCTNCGCCGCACCCTTGCTAGGATATATGAAGATGTCGANCACGCGCGCCACATTCGGGGCCTNGGCGGCNCTCTCGGCCGCCCTTTTGGCTCTGACATCGACCGCCCACGCCGCCGAAGGCGGTGGCGGCAGCTTGCCGCAATTGGATGTCGCGACCTACCCCTCGCAGCTTTTTTGGCTGCTGGTCAGTTTTGTCGCGCTCTACCTGCTGCTGTCCAAAGTCGCCTTACCGCGCGTCAGCGAGGTATTGGAAAGCCGGCAGGAACGGATCGACAACGATCTCGCCAAGGCTCAGCAATTACGCGACGAGGCGGCGACGGTGCAAGCCGCCTATGAGGCCAGCCTCGCGGNATCGCGCACCAAGGCCCAGGGCGTGGTCAGCGCCGCNAATGCCNACATCGCCGCGCGCCTGGCGGCCAGTGAAGAAGAGGCCGCGCGCAAATCCGCCGAGGCTCTGCAAGCCGCCGAAACGCGGATCGCCGAGGCCAGCGCCGCCGCCCTGGACAATATTCGCGACGTCGCGGCCGAAGTGGCTGGCCAAGCGGTCACCAAATTAATCGGCGTCGACNTCGCCGCGGCCTCAGTCAACGCCGCGGTCGACCAAGCCATGGGGGACGGCGACTGATGTTTTCGGATCCGACATTTTGGGTCGCCGTTGGCTTTGTGATCTTCGTGGTCGCCGCCGGCCGACCGATCATGGCCAAAATCGGCGGCGCGCTCGACAACCGCGCCGCGGAAATCGCCGGCAAATTGGAAGAAGCCAAAAATCTGCGTGAAGAAGCGCAGGCGGCGCTGGCCAATTACCAGCGTTTGCAGCGGGACGCCGCCGCCGAGGCCGAGGCGATCCTGGCCCATGCCAGCGAAGAAGCGGAGCGGCTGCGCGCCGCCGCCGAGGAAAACCTGGCCCAGACCCTGAAACGGCGTGAAGAGGCGGCGCTGGATAAAATCGCCGCCGCCGAGGCCCGCGCCCTGCAGGACGTCCGTAACCGGGCGGTCGATGTGGCGATGGCGGCGACTGAGAAATTGGTGGTCGACGCGATGAGCGATGAGGTCCGCCAAAAAGTCACAAAGGCGGCGATCGATGATCTGCCGACACGTCTCCAGTAAGTTTCGCGGCTTCGCCGCTGGCACGCGATGAGCCCCTTCGGCCGCCGCGGCGAGACCCGCCGGCGCGGCCGCTTGCCGGGCGACCGTCGCGCGCCCAGACGCGGCCCCCTGGTCATCGAACAACCCGAGGAAAACCGTCCCGGCACCTTGTCCGAAGGGCTTGGCCGGCGGTTGGGGGCCAAAGGACGCTTCCTGGCCGCCGCCCTCGTCATTGGCATCGTGATCACCGCCGGCGTTATCTATTTTGAACGCCGCGACGTGGCGGCGGCGCGCGACGCCGATCCCGGCAACCTGGCCCAAGTCGGCCACGGCGCCAGCCTTTATCGCCAGCATTGCGCCCAATGCCATGGCGCCGATTTGGCCGGTCAACCCGGCTGGCAAGGCACCTTCGCCAAGGGCAACCGACCGGCCACGCCGCTTGACGGCTCGGGACCGGCGTGGCGCCGCAGCGACGACGATCTTTTCGACATCGTTAAATATGGCGGCCAACCTTTTTCCCCGCCCCATTATCGCAACCGCATGCCGGCCTACGAGCATCTACTGGCCGATGGCGACATGTGGGCCATCCTGGCCTATGTGCAAAGCCGCTGGAGCGCCGACACCTGGCAACGCCGCCGTGACCTGCCGCCCGCCTCATAGCGGCGGGAAAGGCCCTTCACAGGCGCCGAATAGGCCAGTTTGAGGTTGAAAATCACGGTGGAATGCCAATAACCAATTGAGGCGCCTCACCGCCGCCTGCCCTGTGACACCTCTTTGGCGCCAGCCGGAGTGGCCTCATCGATTGCGCTTGAAAGGCATCGCCCATGACCTTTGCGGTCTGCTCCGTCGTCGCTGGCTTGGTTCTGCTGTTTCTCGGCGCCGAGGTCATGATCCGCGGCGCCGTCGCCCTGTCGCGCGGACTGAAAGTGTCCCCGCATGTCATCGGTTTGACCGTGATCGCCTTCGGCACCTCGGCGCCGGAGTTGTTCGTGAGCATGAAAGCCGCGCTGTCCGGCGCGCCGGCCATCGCCGTCGGCAATGTGGTGGGCAGCAACCTGGCGAATATCCTGCTGATGATTGGCACCGTGGGGGTGATTGCACCGATCGCCTGCGCCAGCCCCAACCTTCGCCGCGAGGGCGCGGCCCTGGTCGCCGCCACCGCGCTTTTCGCCGGCGCCAGTGTGACCGGCCATATTGGCCCCCTTCTCGGCGCCGCCATGGTCGCCGCGCTAATCGGCTATTTACTGCTGTGCTATCGCATGGATCTGGCCCAGGGCGACAATAGTGTGTTCGCCCGCGAGGCCGCCGAGTTTGACGAACACAGTCTCTCCCTCCCGCGCGCCGCGGCCCAGACGGTTGGCGGCATCGTGGCCGTCGTGATCGGCGCCCGCCTGTTGGTCGACGGCGCCGTGGTGGTTGCCGCCGCCGCCGGCGTTTCGCAGGCGGTCATCGGCATCACCCTGGTCGCCTTCGGGACCTCGCTGCCGGAATTGGCGACCACTTTGGTCGCCGCCCTGCGCCGCCACGGCGATGTCGCCCTGGCCAACATCATCGGCAGCAATATTTTCAATACGCTGGGCATCACCGGGGCGGTGGCGGCGGTTGCCGGCTTGCCGATCCCGCCGTCGATCGTCGCCGTCGAATTATGGCTGATGGTGGCGGTCACGGTCGCCTTTGTCGCCATCACGCTGACGTGCGCGCGCATTCCGCGGCCCTTGGCGGTGCTGTGTTTCCTGCTTTACGCCGCAATCATCGGCGCTCAGTTCCTGGGCGGTGCCCCCTAACGCCGCCCCGCCCTTAGGCGTCGGCGACGGCGTGGACCTCGTAGGCGATGGTTTCACAATCGGGGTAGATATCGGGCTTGCCGGTGCGAACCCACACCTCGGCGACGCCGTCGAGGGCCAAACACATCTCGGCGATGGCGGCGCAGAGGGTTTCTTGCAGGTTGTAATCGCGCGCCTGGGTCAAACGATGGACCCCGTTCCACACTTGATCATAGTCAACGGTGGTGACGATATCGTCATTCTCGGCGCGCACGCTGGCGGCCAGCCCCAAGGTGACGTCGACCATCACCCGCTGGGGCTTGTTGAGCTCATGGGCGTGAATGCCGATTTGGCAGAGCACGGACATTTGCCGCAGGATGATTTTTTGCCCAAGCAGGCGCATGGCCCGGTCTCCTCACTCAACATCCGACAGGGGATCGCCGGCCAACGGGGCATCGTCCATGAACGCCACATCCCGCCCGGGCCCCGTCATCGATAAACCGCCATCGATGGTGACGATTTGACCGGTCATCGACGGCGTGTCGACCATAAAACGAATGGCGCGGGCAATATCTTGCGGATCGCAGCCACGACCCAGCGGATTGCGGCCATGATCGCGGGCGAATTCCGCCGGCGTCTGATCGCCGCTGATCAAGGTCAAGCCAGGCGCCACGCCGCCGACACGCAAATGTGGCGCGAATCGCATGGCCATCATGCGGGTGGCCGCCGCCAAGCCAACCTTGGTCGTCATGTAGGAATAATAATCCGGCGTCAGGGCGTTGATGCCATTGTCGAGGATATTCACCACCACGCCGCCGGCGTCACGCGCCAAAACATGATGATATAAACGTTCGGCCAGACGCATCGGCGCCCGCAAATTGACCGCCATCGCCTCCTGGAAGATGGCGGCGTCGGTCAGCGCCGGTTCGTCATAAGCGAAGACCGAGGCACAGTTGACGATCAGGTCCAGGGGTCCCGCCGCCAGCGCGCCGTCAATGACCCGGTCCGGCCCGCCGGAGGTCGCCAAATCGCCACCATGGGCGCTGGCGGCGCCGCCGGCCGCCTCAATCTCGGATACCAAGGTTTCGGCGGCGGCGGCCGAGTGACGATAGTGGACGCGCACGGTCCAGCCATGCGCGGCCATGGCCAGGCAGAGGGCGCGGCCAATACGTAGCGCGCCGCCGGTGATCAGCACACTGCCGGTGGCTTCTGTTTTCATCGCTCCCCATCCCTTTCCCGTCGCGGTTCATCCAAACGCCCTGGCGGCGAGATAGTGGCTCTCGGACGATTTGCCAGCCCCTACCGAAGGTCTTTGTGCAGGTGCTAAAGCCATCCGGTAACGCGTTCGAAAATCAGCGCTTTTGCGAGTCAAGTCAAAATAGTTTTGCACAAACGAAAATTTTATCTCAACTTCCGGTCGATCACGCGGATGTGACTGTTATACATTCACTTTGTCATAAAATCTTATTATAAAACTATTTGTTTTCAATGGGTTAGAAGGCGTGATGAAAAATTAGGCAAATATGCGCGGGGCGCGGTTTCTCTGGCCATTGGCCTTTTTCGATAGATTTTTCCAGAGGCTTATCCACAGGAATCGTGGATTACATAGCTGCCGCCCAGGGCGTCTGGCGCGGTCACCATCAAAGCCGTTGACGGCGCCGGCCAAGGTCCCGACATTGAGCCTATGAGTACTTCGGATTTCGATCTCGATTCGCCGACCGACGCCACTGGCGCGCCGGCCGCGACCGCGCCCAATATCGAGCGCGGCGTGGCGGCGATTCAAGCGGTTGTCAAAACCTTGCCCGACGCGCCGGGGGTCTACCGCATGCTCGACGGTGAGGATCAAGTTCTTTATGTCGGCAAGGCCGGGAGCCTGAAAAAACGGGTCGCCAGCTATACCCAACCGGCGCGTGTCAGCCACCGTATTTTCCGCATGATCAGCGAGACCCGGCGGATGGAGATCGTGACCACCCAAAGCGAGGTCGAGGCGCTGCTCCTGGAAAGCAATTTGATCAAGCGCCTGCGGCCACGCTTCAACATCCTGCTGCGCGACGACAAATCCTTTCCCTTTATCCTGATCCGCGGTGACCACGCCTTTCCGCAACTGGTCAAACATCGCGGCGGGCGCAACCGGCCGGGGGATTATTTCGGCCCCTTCGCCTCGGCCGGAGCGGTCGATCGCACACTCACCGCCTTGCAGAAGGCGTTTTTGATCCGCAACTGCTCGGACGCGATATTCAACGCCCGCTCGCGCCCCTGCCTGCAGTATCAAATCAAGCGCTGCGCGGCGCCTTGCGTCGGTAAAATCGACGACACCGCCTATGCTCAATTGGTCGATGCGGCGCGGGCGTTTCTGGGCGGTCGCAGCCGCCAAGTTCAGGACCAGATGGTCGCCGCCATGGAAGCGGCCAGCGCCAATCTGGATTTTGAATCGGCGGCCCGTTATCGCGACCGGATCCGCGCCCTAACCAGCATCCAGGCGCGCCAGGACATCAACGTCGACGGCTTGGACGACGCCGACCTGATCGCCCTGCACAGCGAGGGCGGCGCCAGTTGCATCCAAGTGTTCTTTTTTCGCGCCGGCGGCAATTACGGCAACCGCGCCTATTTCCCAAGCCATGACAAATCGGCCACCGCCGCCGACGTTTTGGCCGCTTTCATCGGACAGTTTTACGACGACAAGCAACCCCCGCGACAAGTCCTGATAAGCCATGCCTTGGGCGAAAGCGAGTTGGTCGCCGAAGCGCTTTCCTTGAAAGCTGGCCGGCGCGTGGAAGTGCGCCATCCCCTGCGCGGCGAAAAACGCAAGTTGATCGACCACGCGGCCACCAACGCCCGCGACGCCCTGGCCCGACGGCTGGCGGAATCGGCCAGTCAACGCCGTCATCTGAACGCCTTGGCCGAACTCTTCGAGCTGGACAAACCGCCCGAGCGGATCGAGGTCTATGACAACTCCCACATTCAGGGCAGCAACGCCATTGGCGCGATGATCGTCGCCGGTCCCGAGGGCTTTCGCAAAACCGCTTATCGGCGTTTCAACATTCGCAACGTGGCCGCCCGCCCAGAAAGCCAAAGCGACGACAACGCCCCGGAGATTATCGAGGCTGGCGATGACTTCGCCATGATGCGCCAAGTCCTGAGCCGTCGTTTCGCGCGCGCCTTGAAGGAGGACCCGGCGCGGCAAGGCGGTGAATGGCCGGATTTGGTGCTGATTGACGGCGGCGCCGGCCAACTCAGCGCGGCGCGCGCGGTATTGGTGGAATTAGGGGTCGACTTGCCCCTGGTCGCGATCGCCAAAGGACCGGAACGCAACGCCGGGCGCGAACGCTTTTTCATGCCGGACCGCGCGCCGTTCTCCCTCGATCCCGGCGCGCCGGCCCTCTATTTTCTGCAGCGCCTGCGCGACGAAGCCCATCGCTTCGCCATCGAGGGGCACCGCGCGCGCCGGGCCAAGGCGATGGCCGGCTCGCCGGTCGATGACATCGAAGGCATTGGCGCCAAACGCAAAAAGGCCCTGCTGCTGCATTTCGGCTCGGCCCGCGCGGTCGCCGCCGCCCGCGTCGAGGACTTGGAGGCGGTCGAGGGGATTAGTTCGGCGGTGGCCCGGCGTATTTACGCGCATTTTCACGAGCGCGGCTGATTGTCCGCGGCCGGCAAGCCGTGTACCCTGACCATCCTATTGTGAACGCTGCCTGGCTGCGCGACGTCAATGCTTAGTTTGCCCAACATTTTGACTCTCGCTCGTATCGCCGCCGTACCGGTGGTGGTGGTGTTGATCCTGCTTGACGACCATCTCTGGCGTTGGCTGGCCCTGGCGGTCTATGCGGTCGCCTGCGTCACTGATTATCTCGACGGTTATTTGGCGCGAGTGCTCGACACGCAATCGGATTTTGGCCGTTTGCTCGACCCCATCGCCGACAAGATTTTGGTCGGCGCTTGCCTGCTGGTGCTGACCGCGGTGGACGCCATCACCGGCTGGACGGTGGTCGCCGCGCTGATCATCTTGCTGCGTGAAATCCTGGTCTCTGGGCTGCGTGAATTCCTGGCCGAAATGCGTGTCGGCATGCCGGTGAGTAAACTGGCGAAATGGAAAACCATGATCCAAATGCTGGCCCTTGGCTTCGTTATCGTCGGGCCGTCGGGCGAAAGCTTGCTGCCCAGCGTTTTGATCGGCGAGGTCGGCCTGTGGGCGGCGGCGGCCCTCACCATGATTACCGGTTACGATTATTTGGTGCGCGGGTTGCGCCACGCCACGCCCGAAGCCGAGCGCGCCCGGAACCAAGCCCAGCGCCCCGACAAGGCGGCCGGCGGCGCGCCGACGACACCGGCCAACCCGCCCTCATGACCACGCCTGTCTTTGGCCTGTGCGGGTGGAGTGGCAGTGGCAAAACCACGCTGCTGGTCAAATTGATCGCGGTGTTGTCCGATCGCGGGCTGACGGTGTCGACCGTCAAACACGCCCATCACAGCTTCGACATCGACCGGCCCGGCAAGGATTCCCACCGTCACCGCATGGCCGGCGCCCAACAGGTGATGGTCGCGTCCGGCCAACGCTGGGCGCTGATGCATGAATTGCGCGGCGCCGACGAGCCCGCGATGGCGGATTTAATCGCCCGCTTGGACCCCGCCGACCTGGTCCTGGTGGAAGGCTTCAAACACGCCGCCCACGCCAAGCTGGAAGTTCATCGACCGGCCCTTGGCAAGCCTCTATTGCAGCCCCAAGACCGGCAGATCCGGGCGGTCGCCAGCGACCAATCGCTGGCCGGTTTGTCGGTGCCCTGCCTCGACCTCAACGACGTGGCGGCGATCGCCGCCTTTATCGTCGATGACCAGGGTCTCGACAAGGTGGCCACCGGATGAGCGCGCGCCAACTGGCCGACGATTGTTTCGCCCAGGACCGCCCACTCCTCCCGGCGGCCGACGCCTTGGCCCATTTGCGCGCCGCCGCGCGGCCGGTGACCGGGGTCGAAACCGTGCCTCTGGATGACGCTCTCGGTCGCGTTTTGGCCGATGATGTGATGGCCGCGCGAGCGGTACCGCCGCGGGATAACGCCGCCGTTGACGGCTATGCCGTCTATCACGGCGACCTGGCCCCGGCCGGCCCCACGGTTCTGCCGGTTGGCGGCCGAGTCGCCGCCGGCGACCATCTCGGCCGCGACCAGCGGCGCGGCGAAGCGATCCGCATTTTCACCGGTGCGGCCATGCCCACCGGCCCGGGCGGTGGCCCGGACACCGTCTTTATGCAAGAAGATGTCGACGTGACCGGCGATCTGGTGCGTTTGCCGGCCGGAATTAAACCTGGCGCCAATCGTCGTTTCGCCGGCGAGGATATCGCCGCCGGCGCGCGGGTGCTGACCGCCGGGCAGACCCTGCGGGCCCAGGAGTTGGGGGTGCTCGCCTCCCTCGGCCAAGCCGAAGTGGCGGTGCGCGAACGTCTCTCGGTGGCCGTGTTTTCGACCGGCGACGAACTGAGCCAACCCGGCACCCCGGCCGGCGACGGCATGATTTACGATTCCAACCGAGCGGTCATCGCCGCCATGCTGCGGACCGCCGGCTGCGCGGTGGCCGACCTGGGTATTTTGCCCGACGACCATGACCAGGTGCGCGCGGCGCTCGCCGCCGCCGCGGAAACCCATGACGCGGTGATCACCTCGGGTGGGGTTTCCGCCGGCGAGGAGGATCACGTCAAGGCGGCGGTCGCCCAAGCCGGCCAAGTGCATCTGTGGCGAATCGCCATCAAACCCGGCCGGCCCCTCGCCCTCGGTCAGATCGGACGGGTGCCGTTCATCGGTTTGCCGGGCAATCCGGTGGCGGTGATGGTGACCTTTATCCGCTTCGCGCGGCCGTTTTTACGCCGCCTGGCCGGGGCGCCCTGGGTCGAACCGCAATTCTATCCGCTGCCGGCCGATTTCGATTTTGAGAAAAAGGCCGGGCGGCGGGAATACCTCCGGGTGGCGGTCGCCGCCGGTGTCGACGGGCGGTCGGTCCTACGCCATGTGCCGGGCAGCGGGTCAGGGATCCTGACCACCATGGTCGCCGCCACGGGCCTCGTCGAATTGGATGACGCGACGACGCGCATTGTCGCCGGCGACAGCCTCAACTATCTTCCGTTCACGGAGGTGCTGTCGTGAAACTTATCTATTTCGCCTGGGTCCGCGACAAGATCGGCCATGCCGAGGAAACGTTGGCGCCCCCCGCCAACGTGGCGACGGTCGGCGATCTGGTCGCTTGGCTGGCCACGGTCAGCCCGGGGCACGCCGCCGCCCTGGCCGATATGTCGGTGGTGCGGTGCGCCGTCAATCAAGAATATGTGGGCCTGTCCCACCCCCTGGCGACCGGCGACGAAGTGGCGTTTTTCCCCCCGGTCACCGGAGGTTAGGCCGATGGCGGTGCGCGTTCAGCGCGAAGACTTCGACCTGGCGGCCGAGCTCAAGGCGCTCACCGCCGGCGACCATCGCATCGGCGGCCTGGCCAGTTTTGTGGGCTTGGTCCGCGACATGGCCGACCTTGGCGCTGGCGCGGCGGCGCCGGTGACGGCGATGACGCTCGAACATTACCCGGGGATGACCGAAAAAATGCTGGTCCGCATCGAGGACGAGGCGTGCCGCCGCTGGCACTTGTCAGCGAGCCTGATTATCCATCGCTACGGCCGTCTGGAGGCCGGTGACCAAATCGTCTTAGTGGCCTGCGCGGCGCCCCATCGCGGCGACGCCTTGGACGCCTGCCATTTCCTGATCGACTGGCTGAAAACCGAGGCGCCTTTTTGGAAGCTGGAGGAAACCCCGGACGGCGACGGCCACTGGGTCGACGCCCGCGACAGCGATACCGCGGCCACCGCCAAATGGCGTTGAACGCGGCCGAGGACCCGGTCGCCGAGGACCCGGTCGCCTATGACCCGGTCAAGGTAATCGCGCCGGAGGCCACCAAATCGGCCATCTCACTTTCCGACACGCCGAAAGCCGCCAAGGCCGCGGCACCGCCCGCCCCCTGGGTCGGCGCCCATGTCGCCGGCCGCGTCATGCCGCCCGGCACCGCCGGATAAGGGACCTCGCCCAGACCGGGCTGATCGAAATACTCAACCGCGCCGGTCGCCCGCACATGCTCGTCGGCGAGCCAATCGCTATAATCGTTCAGCTTATTGCACATCACGCCATGGCGGCCGAACACCTCGAGCCAGGTGTCGACCGTTTGGCCGGCGATTTTGTCGGCGATCAATTGGCGTAGCGCGGTTTTATTCTCGCCGCGGGTTTTGAAACTGTCGAAGCGCGGGTCGCTGGCCAATTCGGGCATGTCCAAAGCCGCGCAAATGGCCGCGAAACTTTCCTCCTTGACCAGGGTGATGACGATCCACCCATCGGCCGCCAGATAGTTGCCGGCCGGCTCGTTAAAAGCGCTCGGCGCGCCATCCTCGATTTTGTACTCGGCGAATTTGACACCCTGGAAATGGGCCATCGCCTGGGTCAGGCTGAGATCGATATAGCCACCGCGACCGGTCCGCGTGCGCCGAAACAAGGCCACCGAAATGGCTTGAAAAGCGTAAAGACCGCCGGCGATATCGGCGGGGATGGTGTTGACCCGATGGGGAATGCCATCAACGCCGGTATTGCTGGCGATAAAGCCGGCGAAGGCCTGCGCCACCGTGTCCGAGCAGGCGCGGTCACGGTACGGGCCGGTCTGCCCATAGCCGCTGAGCGAGAGATAGATCAATTCCGGATGATTGCCGGACAGGGTCGCGTAATCGATGCCCAGGCGCTGGGCAACACCGGGCCGCGAGCTTTCCAGAAAAATGTCGGCGGTGCCCGCGAGCCGATGGATCAGGGCCAAACCCTCCGCGCTTTTCATGTCCACGATCAAGCTGCGTTTACCCATGTTGGCGGTCAAACTGACGCAGGAATTGCCGGCCTTGTTAACGCCAATACCACGCCCCCAGTCACCGGTCGGGGTTTCGATTTTGATCACCTCGGCGCCATACATGGCGAGCAACGCCGCCGCCGACGGCGCCGCCAAACCCTGGCTACAATCGACCACCCGCAGCCCGGCGTAGGGCAAATCCATTTCGCTATCCACCTGGACGTTCCTTTCCCATTTGGTATTAGTGGACCGGGCGGCGCGCGCCGTCCAATCCCTCCTCCCTATTCCCGGGAAAACGATGCCACAAGCCTCCGCCTTCATCCACGCCCTTCTCAATCCTCGGCGCATCGCTCTGATCGGTGCCTCGGACAACCCCAACCGCACCGCCGGCCGGCCCCTGCGCTATCTGCGTCGCCACGGATTCGAAGGCACGGTTTATCC
>NZLB01000029.1 GCA_002694075.1 Nisaea sp. | reverse complement strand
TCAAAGCGATAACGCGCGTCCGATTGTAAGTTCAGCTTGCGGCCCGTGGCGGCGATGGCGGTCTCGTCGAACACCGCCACTTCCAGAAACATATTGGTGGTGTCGTCGCCGCAGCCGGTTTTCTCGCCGCCCATGATGCCGGCCAAATCATCGGGGCCGTGCTGGTCGCCGATGACGATCATTTCCGGGTCGAAGGTGTACTCGCGGCCATTAAGCGCCAGGTATTTTTCGCCCGGCTTGGCTTGGCGGATAATGATATCGCCATCGACCTTGTCGGCGTCATAGGCGTGCAGCGGCCGGCCGACGTCGATCATCACATAATTGGTGATATCGACCAGCGCCGAGATCGGCCGCAAACCGACGGCGATCAGGCGGTCCTGCATCCACTTCGGGCTGGGACCGTTTTTGACCCCCCGGAAGTAGCGGCCGGCGACCAGCGGGCAGAGATGCTCGCGCCCTTTGGCGAATTCCAGACGCCATCGGATGGGGCTATCGAAATCGCCGGTCACCGGGCCGGTGTCCAGTGGTTTCAAGGTGCCGAGTCCGGCCGCCGCCAGATCCCGGGCGACGCCACGCACGCCCAGACAGTCGGCGCGGTTGGGCGTGATCGCGATATCGATCACCGGATCGCTGAGGCCGGCGTAATCGACATAACGGGCGCCGACCGGCGCGTCGGCCGGCAGGTCGATGATGCCGTCATGGTCGTCGGAGAGCATCAACTCGCGCTCCGAACAGAGCATGCCGTTCGACGCCTCGCCGCGGATATTGCCGGGTTTGAGGGTCATCTCGGTGCCCGGGATATAGGTGCCGGCGGCGGCGAAAACGCCCTTCATGCCGGTCCGCGCGTTGGGCGCGCCGCAGACCACTTGCAGTGTCTCTTGGCCCGTGTCGACCAGGCACAGGCGCAAGCGGTCGGCGTTTGGGTGCGGCTTCGCCTCGACCACGTGGGCGATGGTGAAATCGGCGAGCGCGGCGGCGCGATCCTCGACACCTTCCAATTCCAGGCCAAGCATGGTCAGCGAGTCGGTGATTTCGGTCAGGCCGGCGCTGGTGTCGAGATGCTCTTTCAGCCAACTAAGGGTGAATTTCATCCGTTGAGCCCTCCGGCGATGGTCGGCACATGCAGCGGCAAAAAGCCGTAATGGCGCAGCCAACGAAGGTCGCTGTCATAAAATGGACGCAGGTCTGGAATGCCATATTTCAACATGGTGATCCGTTCGATCCCCATGCCGAAGGCGAAACCTTGGTATTCGTTGGGGTCGATCCCGCAGTTTTGCAAAACCCGCGGATGAACCATGCCCGAGCCGAGAATTTCCAGCCAATCCTCGCCGCCGCCGATTTTCAGTCCCTCGGGGCCGCGCGAACAGCCAATATCGACTTCGGCCGACGGTTCGGTGAACGGAAAATAGCTTGGCCGGAACCGCACCGGTAGATCGTCGACGTCGAAAAAGGCGCGGCAGAAGTCGATCAAGCAGCCTTTCAGATGGCCCATATGGGTGGCCTTGTCGATAACCAGCCCCTCGACCTGATGGAACATCGGCGAGTGGGTGGCGTCATGGTCCGAACGAAAGGTCCGCCCGGGCACGATTATACGGATCGGCGGTGTGACCTTTTCCATGGTGCGGACCTGCACCGGCGATGTGTGGGTGCGCAGCACTTTGCGCCGCCCCTCGGCGTCCGGCGGCAGGTAAAAGGTGTCATGCTCCTGGCGGGCCGGGTGATCGTCGGGGATGTTGAGGGCGGTGAAGTTGTAGAAATCGCTTTCGATATCCGGCCCTTCGACAACGCTGAAACCCATTTCGGCGAAAATCGCCGTGAGCTCGTCAATGGTCCGCGAAATCGGATGGACGCGGCCGGTTGTCTCCGGGCGAACCGGTTTGGTGACGTCGATTTTCTCGGCCATCAAACGTTGGTCGAGGGCGGCCGCGTCGAGGACCTTGCGACGGCCATCGAGGGCCGCCGAGACCTCGTCTTTCAACTGGTTCANGGCCTGACCGAAACTGCGCCTCGCGTCCGGGTCGAGCCCGCCGAGNGTTTTCATCAGCCCGGTCACATCGCCCTTTTTGCCGAGCGCGGCGACCCGCACGGCGTCAAGTGCGGCCGGGTCGGCGGCGGCGTCAATGGCCGCCAGCGTGCGTGTGCGAATGTCGTCGAGGGCGTCCATGCGCTTATCCTCAGGTCATACGGTCGATCATAAAAACGGGGCCGTCGAAAGGCGGCCCCGTGTCACGTCTTGGCGTCGAGGCGATCCCCGATTGGTGGCGCCGCGCTTACTCGGCCGCGGCCAGCGCCGTCTGAGCCTGGTCGACCAAGGTCTTGAAGGCGCCGGGCTCATGGATCGCGAGATCGGAAAGAACCTTGCGATCAACCTCGACACCGGCGCGCTTCAGCCCGTTCATGAACTGCGAATAGGTCATGCCGTGCTGGCGCACCCCGGCATTGATGCGCTGGATCCACAGGGCGCGGAAATCGCGCTTGCGGGTACGGCGGTCGCGATAGGCGTATTGAGCCGCCTTCTCGACCGCCTGGACGGCGGTGCGGAAGACATTTTTACGCCGGCCGTAATAACCTTTGGCGCGTTCGGAAACCTTTTTGTGGCGGGCGCGCTGGGTGACGCCCCGTTTAACACGAGCCATGTCAGCGCTCCTCTAGGCGTAGGGCAGGAATTTTTTAACGATCCGGGCATCGGCGTCGGACAGGATCATGGTCCCGCGCGCGCTTCGGATCATNTTTTGCGGGCGCCGCCGCAGATTATGCTTCTTGCAGGCGACGTTGCCGCGGACTTTGCCCGAGGCGGTCAAGCGGAAACGCTTCTTCGCGCCGCTTTTGGTCTTCATTTTGGGCATTTCACACTCCTTACGTCTGGCGGTGGCGCGGCCGCCGAAAGGCGGAGCGCNAAGTGCCGGCCGGGCATGCCCGTGCGCCGCGGCGCGGCTAACTTTCCCCTGCGGGAGGCCGGGTTATACTTGGCGCNCCGCCATTAATCAAGGCCCATCGGGGNCCAACGCCCTTAACGCGGCGCCAGCACCATGATCATTTGACGGCCTTCCATTTTCGGTTCGGCCTCAACCTTGGCTTCCTCGCCAACATCGCCGCGCACCCGATTGAGAACGTTCATGCCCAATTCCTGGTGCGCCATCTCGCGGCCGCGGAACCGCATCGTCACTTTGACCTTGTCGCCGGCCTCCAGGAAGCGGCCCATATTGCGCAGCTTCACCTGGTAGTCGTGCTCGTCGATATTGGGACGCAGCTTGACCTCTTTGACCTCGATCACCTTCTGGTTCTTGCGCGCGGCGTTGAGCTTTTTTTGCGCTTCGTATTTGTACTTGCCGTAGTCGAGGATTTTACATACCGGCGGCGTCGAGTTNGGCGCGATCTCGACCAGGTCGAGACCCTCGTTCTCGGCGCGNCGCATGGCGTCCTCGACATTCATAATACCGATCATTTCGCCGTCCGAGCCGATGCAGCGGATGGTGGCGTGGGTGATGTCCGTGTTGACGCGCGGGCCATCTTTGGCCGGGGGTTGCGCNAATGGTGGTCTAGCGATGGAAACGCTCCTTGTCTGTTGGCGTTAGGTTACTGCGCGGCGGCCGATTNCCCCGCGGGGNCGGACGCCTCGTTTTGCAGTCTATGAATGGCCTCGTCCAGCGCAAGCACTTCTTGCGCCTTGCCGCCCAAACGGCGCACGGCGACGGCGCGATCTTCGGCCTCGCGATTGCCGACGACGAGGATCGCCGGCACTTTGGCGTCGCTGTGTTCACGGATCTTGTAATTGATCTTTTCATTCCGCAAATCGACGCCAACTCGCAGCCCGGCGGCCTTGCAGGCGGTGGCGACTTCGCGGGCGTAGTCGTCGGCGTCATTGGTGATGGTCGCCACTACCCCTTGCAGCGGCGNCAGCCACAGCGGGAAACGACCGGCGTATTGCTCAATCAAAATACCGATCCAGCGTTCCATCGATCCCAAGATCGCGCGGTGCAGCATAACCGGTCGCCGGCGCTGGCTGCTTTCGTCGATATAGCTGGCGTCCAAGCGTTCGGGCAGGACAAAATCGACCTGCAGGGTGCCGCATTGCCAATCGCGNCCAATCGCGTCGCGCAGCACGAATTCCAGCTTGGGACCATAAAAGGCGCCCTCGCCGGGATTGAGCGTGACCTCCAGGCCNGCCGCTTTGACCGCGCCCATCAAGGCTTCTTCGGCGCGGTCCCAAGTGGCGTCATCGCCGGCCCGCACNTCCGGTCGATCGGAGAATTTCACGCGCACTTCATCGAAACCGAAATCGCGATAGATGTTCTGCAATAAGTCGCAAAAAGCGACGCTTTCGGCCTCGATCTGATCTTCGGTGCAAAAAATATGCGCGTCATCCTGGGTAAAGGCACGCACCCGCATGATGCCATGCAAGGCGCCGGACGGCTCATTGCGATGGCAGGAACCGAATTCGGCCATGCGCAGCGGCAGATCGCGGTAACTTTTCAGCCCTTGGCGGAAAATCTGCACATGGCCCGGACAATTCATCGGTTTGAGGGCCAAGGTGCGGTCGTCCTCTGAATCCGCGGTGAACATGTTCTCGCGAAATTTTTCCCAATGGCCGGAGGCTTCCCACAGACTGCGGTCGATCATCTGCGGGGTTTTGACTTCGACATAGCCGGCCGCCTCGAGGCGGTCGCGCATGTAATGCTCGATGGTGCGGTAAAGCGACCAGCCCTTGGGATGCCAGAAGATCGAGCCGACCGCCTCTTCCTGCATGTGGAAGAGATCAAGCTCGCGGCCCAGCCGGCGATGGTCGCGTTTCTCCGCTTCCTGGAGCATGTGCAGGTATTGGCGCAATTCCTTGTCGGTACGCCAGGCGGTGCCATAAATGCGCTGCAATTGCGGCTTCTTGGCGTCGCCGCGCCAATAGGCGCCGGCCACGTTCATCAGCTTAAAGGCGTGGCCGATCCGTTTGGTCGATGGCAAATGCGGTCCACGGCAGAGGTCGATGAAATCACCCTGGCGGTAAAAGCTGACCGTTTCATCGGCCGGGATCGCTTCGACCAGCTCAATCTTAAACGGTTCATTGGTGTCCCGGTAAAAGGCCACAGCCTGGTCACGCGTCCACACCTCGCGGGTGATCGCCTCGTCGCGGTCGACGATCTCGTGCATGCGTTGCTCGANGGCTTCCAGATCCTCGGGCGTGAACGGCTCGANCCGATGGAAGTCATAGTAAAAGCCGTTTTCGATGGCTGGGCCGATGGTGACTTGGGCGTCGGGGTAAAGTTCGCGGACCGCCTCGGCCATGACGTGCGCGGCGTCATGGCGAATGATTTCCAGGGCCGCCTCGTCGCGTTCGGTGATGATGGCGACTTGGGCGTCGACCTCAATCGGCCGGGTGAGATCCCATTCGGCGCCGTCGACAACCACCGCCATCGCCGCTTTGGCCAGGCCGGGNCCGATGTCACCGGCGATTTCGGCGCCGGTTACCGGGNCGTCAAACTGTCGCTGGGAACCNTCNGGAAGCGTGATATTGGGCATCGTAATTCTCGATCGTTGAACAACATAACAGGCGAGGGCGACGCGGCTGCCGCGTCGACGATTTGGCCACTNCGGCGCGTCAGGCCCGAAGTGGCCGACGAGTGCTTGTTAAGCGCGAGCGCATGGCAATCACGAGTTGTTCACGTTCGATGGCCGAGGTTGTACATGGCCCGGCGCGTCAGCGCAAGCCGGCGTCGGTCGAGAGCGCCGCGGTGACGTTGGCCCATACCCGCGCGCCATCGACGGTCGCCAGGTCGGCGGCGAACAGAACCTCGGCGCGNGGCCCGANCGGTCGGTTTTTGACGAGCGCCTCGGCGCGACTGAACAGCATGGTCACCGGGCAGCCGGCGGCCGCCACCACATGCATCGGGCCAGTGTCGTTGCCGATGGCGCATTGGGCGCGCATCGCCAAGCCAGGCAGATCGACCAAAGCCGTCTGACCGGTGAGGTCGCGGCCCGCCGGCAGGCCCGCCAACACCCGCCCGGCCAAGGACCGTTCCTCAAGCCCGCCAATCACCACGGGCGTCACCTCACGGGCCATCAGTCGGNGGGCGAGATCGGCGTACGCGGCCGCCGGCCAGCGTTTGTCATCGCTGCCCGGTGACGANCCCGGCGCCAGTAGCGCGAAGCGGTCGGGCAGGTCGAAGGCGGCGATCTCACCGGCCATNTCCGCCAGGTCGACCAGCGGCACCTCGTCGATCCCGGCCAGGGCTAACTGGTCCCGTTGCCGTTCGACGGTGTGGCGGTCGTTGGCGCGGGCCTCGCTTTGGCGGTGGCTGGCGCCGGCCACCACACCCGACCAGAGGGGCCTGGCCCCCGGTCCCATCAGGTGGAAATACAGTGCGCTGCGGTCGGAGGTTTGCAAATCGTAGACCCTGTCAAAGGCCGCCGCCCGCAGGCGCCGACGCCACGCCAGCAAGGCGCCGGGTTGCCACAGACGCGGCGCCGGGTCGCGCCAAACCTCGTCGAACAAACCGCTGCGTTCTAAAAAGTCATGGTAGGGCGCGCGGGTCAGGGCGGTGATGCGGGCGTCCGGNTGGTGGCGGCGAATGGCCCGCATCGGTCCCATGGCGTAGACCAAATCACCNAGCGCGCCAAGCTTGATGACCAGAATATTTTGCGCCGTCACGGGTTCGCGTCGGTGAGCAGTTCGCGATATACCGACAAGGTGCGGGCGCACATGTCGAAGTTGGAGAAATGGTCTCGCGCGTTGGCGATGCCGGCGTCCGCCATTGTGCCGCGTCGGCGTTCATCGAGCGACAGCGCGGCGCGTAAGGCGGCCGCCAGGGCGGCAGCGTCGTTNGGCGCGNCACGCCAGCCGGTTTCGCCGTCGATGACAGTTTCACGGTGGCCGCCATGGTCGCTGACCACCACCGGCCGGCCCATCGCCTGCGCCTCGACCACGGTGCGACCGAAAGGTTCCGGCGTGAGCGTCGGCGAAACCACCACATCGGCGACTTTGTAGGCCGCCGGCATGTCTCGGCAGGTGCCGACGAAATGCAACCGGTCGGCCACACCGAGGCGCGCGCCTTGGGTTTCCAGCGCGGTTTTGAAACTTTCCTTGCCGCCACTGTTACCGACGAAAAGGACGCGGAAATCCAAGTCGCTGAGCTCGGCCAAAGCCTCGATCAACAGGCTATGGCCCTTCCATCTCGTGACCCGGCCCGGTTGCATGATCACCGGCACGCCGTCGGGCAGGCGCCATTCCTGGGCGAGATTGATCATGCGCTCCGCCGACACCCGGTCGGGGTCGAAGAGATTCAAGTCGACGCCGCGTTGAATGATCCGCAGCTTGTCGTGGTCGAAGTTGAAACGCTGGGCGATATCGCCGGCGGTGTAATGGGAAATCGCGATCACGCGGTCGCCTTTGGTGAGCACGCTGTTGTAGATCTTTTTCGCAGGATTGGTGTCCGGATGGCGGCCGTGGAACGTGGTCACCAAGGGCGTCTCGGTACGCCCGCGGGCGGCCAGGGCGATCCATGCCGGCATGCGCGAGCGGGCATGGATCAAATCCACCGCCCGTTCCTTGACGATGCGCGTTAAGGCGTCGATATTGCTGCGCCAGCGCCATGGCGCCTTGGCGTGGACCGGCAGGCTGAGGTGCTCGCCGCCGGCGCGTTCGACCTCCCGCACCATCGGGCCGCCGGACGACACCACCAGGGCCCGCCAGCCGGCGCTGGTGAGGGCTTGCACGATCTCTATCGTACCTCGCTCGACCCCGCCGGAGACCAGCGCCGGCAGGATTTGGAGGACTGTCGGCGGCGCGCGATCCGGTGATGGCCGGAACGCCTCGAAATCGCCGGTGAATTTGATAGGATCGGTCAATCCGACGATGGCCGAAGAAGGCGGTCGCACAGGCGTTATGCTCCTGACATGATATGAAAAGAGAATCCTTTAGAATGGTCGCACCGTCAAGCAACCCCGCACCCAAGTATCTGGCCCTGGCCAATGGCGGCCGGCTGGCCTATCACCGCTGCCCTGGCCGGGGGCCGGGTTTGGTTTTCCTTGGCGGGTTCATGTCCGACATGACCGGCAGCAAGGCGACCGCCCTGGAAGCTTTTGCGCGCGGCCGCGGGCAAGCCTTTCTGCGCTTCGATTACCGCGGCCATGGTCAGTCCAGCGGCGCCTTTCGCGACGGCACCATCGGCGCCTGGCGCGATGACGCGCTGGCCGCCCTCGATCACCTGACCGACGGCCCTCAAATTCTGATTGGTTCGTCGATGGGCGGTTGGTTGATGCTTTTGGCGGCTTTGGCGCGACCGGCGCGGATCGCCGGCCTGGTCGGCATCGCCGCCGCACCGGATTTTACCGAGACCCTGATGTGGCCGGCGTTCTCGTCGGAAATTCGTGAAACGCTCGCCCGTGACGGGGTCTATCTGGCGCCTTCGGAATATGGCGACGATCCTTATCCAATCACCATGGACCTGATCACCGATGGCCGCGACCACCTGGTGTTGAACGGCCCTTTGGCGATTGACGCGCCGGTGCGCCTGTTACAGGGCATGCGAGACCCGGACGTGCCCTACCAGCACGCCTTTCGTTTGATGAAGGCGCTGACCGGCACCGATGTGGTGGCGCAATTTATCAAGGACGGCGATCACCGCCTGTCCACCGATAGCGATTTGGCGCGCCTGTGCGCGACGGTCGCCACCTTAAGCGATGAGGTGACGGCGGCGTGACACGGCGCCGACTCTGGCCGTTGTTGGCGATCTGGGCGGCGTTGACGGCACCGGCCATCGCCGAGGTGCCACGCGATCACGCCGCTTGCTTGGCGCAAGCGCGGCAGGCGCCGGAGAGCGGGTATCGCGCGGCCCAAAACTGGAGCCAACAGGGCGGCGGCGCCATGGCCCGTCATTGCGCCGCCCTGGCGCTGCTTTACCTCGGCCAATCGAGCGAGGCGGCGGCCCGGCTCGAAAGCTTGGCGACCGAGGCCAAAAACCCGGGCCAAGCCGTCGCCTGGTTGGCCCAGGCCGGCCAGGCCTGGTTCATGGCGCGCCGGTTCGCGCGCGCCGAGACCGTGCAGAGTCAGGTCCTCCAACGCGCGCCGGACAATATCGAGTTTCGAATCGACCGCGCCGTCACGCGCCTGAGCGCCGGCGATCACTGGGCCGCGTTGGATGATTTGAACCAGGTGCTGGAGCGCGACCCCGGGCATATCGACGCCTATCTTTTTCGCGCCGCCGCCTATCGCTACCTAGACGCCTTGGACCTCGCCCGCGACGATGTCGAGCGGCTGCTGGCCCTAAATCCGGCCCGTGCCGAGGGCTGGTTGGAGCGCGGCATTCTGCGGCAATTGCAGGGCGATTTGCGGGGCGCCCGGGACGATCTCATGCGTGCCATCGCCAAGGCCGAGGACCCGGCCGTCGTCGACGCCGCGCGTCGCCGCTTGGAGATGGTCGACGTGACCGGCCGATGACGGCCGCTTAAAAGTCCAAATCGGCGTAGTGGGCGGGCGGCGGCAAGCCCGGCAAATGATCGGCGAGCAGGCTGCGGAAACTGGGCCGGGATTTGACCCGTGCGTACCAGGTGCGTGCCTCTTGATTATGGTCCCATGGCACACCGCCGACATAGTCGACCGCCGATAAATGCGCGGCGGCGGCGATATCGGCCAGCGAGAACAATTCGCCGGCCAGCCAATTACGCCGCTCGGCCAAATGGCCGATGTAATCCAGATGGGTCAGGATGTTTTGGGTGGCGGCGCGCACCGACGCGCTGTCCGGCGCGCCGCCCCCGCTTAGCCGTTTGTAGAGCTTTTCACCGATCTGCGGGCGCGTCACCTCGGCGTGGAATTTCTCATCGAACCAGGCGGTCAGGCGGCGAGTCTCGGCCCGGCCGGCGGCGTCGAAGGGCAGCAGGTTGGGATCGCCGTGAATTTCTTCCAAGTATTCCGCGATCGCCATCGAATCGGCCAGTACGCGGCCGCTTTCCTCGACCAGCACCGGCACCAGACCGGCTGGGTTGAGGGCCAGAAACTCTTGCCGGCGCTGCCAGATCGGTTCCGTNACCAAATCGGCGTCGAGCTTCTTTTCGGCCAAAACAATCCGGATCTTTCGGCAAAATGGCGACACCGGCAGGTGATAGANCNTGCGCATGGGGACCGGTCCGGCTGTCAATAGAGAGGCTAAGATACCAAAACCCGAGCAATCGCGCCAACCGCCAGAAGCGCCAAAACCACCAACGCCACGTGCCGGACCATCTCCGGATCGATGCGTTGAAAAGCGCGTTGGCCAATGAAGATGCCAAGGACCACCGCCGGCGCCAAGACCGCCGCCCGCAGCAACACAATCTCGGTGATCAGACCGCTCCACAGCATCAGCGCCAGGGTCAAGACATCGGTCATGAAAATAAAGGCCGCGATTGACGCGCGCACCGCCGCGACCGACAGCGGGCTGGCCAGAAAAAACACGATCACCGCTGGCCCGGGCATGCCGATGCTGCCGCTCAGAAAGCCGGCCATGGCGCCCACCGTCGCCGACAATCCGCGCCCCGGTAGGCGCGGCGCGCGCACGCCATTGGCCAGTGTGACCACCGCCACCAGAACCGCCACGCCGATGGTCAGACGCATCGCGTCGACCGGCAAATGCGTCAACACCGCGACGCCCAGCGGCACCCCGAGAAGGGCGCCGATGACCAACGGCGTCAGGAGCGGACGGTTGATGTCATGGCGAAGGCTCGGCACCAGATGGACACTGGCGGCCAGGTCCAGCAACAGCACCATCGGGATGACCGCCACCGGGGCCTCGAACAGGACCAGGGCGGCGATGACGATCATCGCGAAACCGAAGCCGGTCAGCCCGCGCACCACCGCCGCCGCCAAGGTCGCCAGGGCGGCCAGCGCCCAGATCGCGGGCGACCATCCAAAAAGAACTTCGGCCAGCATCAAAGCGCTTTCCTTCGATTGAGCACGGCGGCGCGCGCGGCGCGGACGGGGTGATTGTGTTGGGCGGGTTTTCGGCCTAGGCTCGAGGCCTCGCCTATGCTTGGTGTCACATCTTGCTGATCAGCTTATCACCCATCGCGCTGGCAGTCATCGCGGCCTTTTTTTTCGCGCTTGGCGCCCAGTGCCAGAACCAGGGTTTGGCGACCTTGGACAGCCGTTCCGGCACCGCCTTGTCGATCACGGCGGCGGCCGGCAGCTATCTCATCCTGGCGCCGTGGTTTCTCAATCTCGATCTTCTGTTCCATCCGGCGGTCCTAATCTTCGTGCTCATCGGCCTGTTCCGGCCGGCGGTGTCGGCCAACTTGTCGGTCATGGGCATGCGTTATCTGGGACCGACCCTGTCCACCACCCTGGCCTCGACGGCGCCGCTGTTCGGCACCGCCATGGGGGTGCTGTGGCTGGGCGAGGTGGTGACCTGGGAAATCGCCGTCGGCACCGTCGGCATCTTTGCCGGCATCCTGTTGCTGACCCGGCGACCGGGCGGCAGCGCCGGCGACTGGCCGCTGTGGGCTTTGGCCCTGCCGATCGGGGCGGCGTTTTTGCGCTCCCTCGGCCATGTCCTCTCGAAAGTTGGCTTGGACCAAGTGGCTGAACCGTTCATCGCCGGCATGGTCGGCTTCGTGGTTTCGGCGCTGATCACCCACGGCATTCGCCTGGCCCGCCGGGAGCCGCCGAAAATCCCCTTGAACCAGCACGGCACCTATTGGTTCCTGGGCGGCGGGGTGTGTTTCGCGACGGCGATTTTCACTCTCAACAACGCTTTCATGGAAGGCCAGGTGGTGACCGTGATCCCGATCATCGCCGCCTCGCCGATCTTCACCTTGTTGATGTCCTGGCTGATCTTCCGCCGCGAACGCCTGACCCTCAAGATCGTCGCGGCGGTGTTTTTGGTGGTCCCCTCGGTCGCCTTTATCGCGGTCAGCTAGACCGCCTCAGTCTTTATCGGCGTAGGGCGGCGGCTTGTAATAGGTCGGATAAGCGCCGATCGCGCTCATATCGACCTCGACCATCGCCGGGCCGTCGACGGCCAGCGCCGCCTCCAACGCCGGGCCGACGCCGGCGACCGTGTCGCTGTGGAAAAACGGCATCCCACAGAGCGCGGCGAGGCCCCGGTAGTCGGGCGCGCTCGGGTCGGCGAAATAGTGGCGGCCGCCATAGAGGCTGGTTTGAATATGTTTGATCACGCCGTAGCCGTGGTCGTTCATGATCATGAACACCGCGTCCACCCCCTCGTCCATGGCGGTCCACAATTCGGCCAGATTAATGGCGAAACCGCCGTCGCCGCTCATCATCACGGTTTTACGGCCGCCGGCGCCAAGCGCCGCGCCGATGCCCAGCGGCAGGCCCGGGCCAATCGCCGCGCTGATCGGATAGATGTTGTCGCGCGGCGCGTTCAGCGGGAACCAACGATTGCCCCAGGTGGTGTTGTTCATGGTGACGTCACGCACCCACAGGGCGTCGGCCGGCATCGCCGCGCGGACCACCGCCGGCATGTCGGCATAAGTCCCGAGAAAGTCTTTGAAGCCGGCCTCGGCCGCCGTTTTGGCGGCCGCCGCGGCGTCGCCGAGCGCGGCATCGAGGGTCAATTGGCCGTCCACCCGGTCGGCCAGTGCCGCCAGGGTGGCGCCGGCCTCCCCGCACAGGAACAAATCATTGCCATAGGTCCGGCCATTGGCCGCCGGGTCGATGTCGATGTGAATCCGCCGGGCCGGCAGGGCCAGGGACAGGTCGGCGGTTTCATGGCCACGCAGCCGGCATCCGGCGACGATCAACAAGTCGACGCTTTGATAAAATTCGACCAGTTCGGGCGCCGCGTAAAGGCCGGCGAAATTGCGCGGATGATCCTCCGGGATCACCGCCCGGCCATTCCAACTGGTCGCCAGGGGCAGGCCCATGTCAACCAGCCGGCGCACCGCCGCGCCGGCGAATTTGGCGCCATTGCCGGTCCAGAGCATGGGCCGTTTGGCGGCGCGCAGCATGGCCGCCGCCTCGTCCAATTGGGCGGTCGGCGCCGGCGCCGGCGCCGGGAGGGCCAGCAATTGGCCGTCTAGGGCGGCCGTTCGGTCAATCGCGGTGCGTTGCACGTCGATCGGAATTTCGATGCTGACCGGTCCCATCGGCGGGGTCAGCGCGTCGCTGACGGCGCGCGTCAGCGTGCCCAGCGCGCTGGCCGCGTCGCGCACCCGATAAGCCGATTTGGAGACCGATTCGAGCATCGCCAACTGCCCCGGCAGGTCATGCACCGGGCCTTGGTCGCGGTCGATATTGCCGCTCGCCGTTTGGCCGGTGATGTGGATCAACGGGGTGCCGGCGAAACCGGCCTCGACCAGCGCCGGAATGCCGTTGGCGGCGCCCGGCCCGGTGCTGGTGAACAGCACCGCTAGATCGCCGCTGGCGCGGATGAAGGCATCGGCCATGTGGCCGGCGCCATGCTCGCCGCGGGCTTTGACAAAGCGAATGGCGTTGCGCCGGCCGATCGCGTCGAGCATCGGAATATTGTGCACCGAGACCAGACCAAAGGCGGTGGTCACGCCGACCGCTTGTAAAAATTCGGCGACCAGATCGCCCACGATGTAACGGTCCGACATGGCGGCCCCCCTCCCCGAAAACAGCTGTCGCGCGAGGCGGCCGGGCCGGCCGGGCGCGAAAGGTGACGCCGCCAGCCTACGACAAGGCCGGCGCGCGCATCAACAATCCTCACCCGCCGCCACGGCCGGGCGGTCGCGGGGCAGGCCGGCGACGGTCACCGCGCCAGCCGCCATCGCCGCCGCGCCAACGGCGAAAACCGCGACATAGCTGCCGGTCAGGGTGAACAACCAAACCAACCCGGCGCCGCCGATCATCTGTGCCGCGCCGACCGCCACCACCATCCAGCGCCATAATACGATCATCGCCGCCGGTCCCACCGCCAGCCGCGCGCGCCCGGCGACAATCGCGGAAAACCCAGGCTGCGCGCCAACCACCAGGATTGACAGAATGGCCGCCGCCGGCGCCGACCACACGAAGGGCAGGGCGATGCCCGCCGACAAACTGACGAAAACCAGAACCAGCGCGCGGCCGAAGCCCAGTCGGTCGGCCAACATGCCCCATAGCACCGTGCCGCCCAAGGCGCCGAGGCCAAACAGCGCCCATTGCTGGCCCGCCGCCTGCAACGGCCAGTCGCGGGCGGCGACCAAAAAGTCGACCCAGTAAATCGAATGCGGCACCAAGCCGAGGGAAAACAACGCTTGCGCCAGCACCAGGCGCCGCCCGGCGCCGCCATCGCCGTCGGTCGCGGCGCCCGCCGGCGGTGTCAGCGACAGCGGCAGCGCCGCCCGCCACGCCCACAATCCAATCGCCGCCGCCACCAAGCCGACCGCCGCCGCGCCGGCCCAGGCCCAAATCAGGCCGCGCGCCAGCAGCCAGGGCAGACCGATGGCCGATAAAAAAATCCCCACCCCGACGCCGGTGAAGGCAATCGCCGTGGCGAGGCCAAGCCGCCCCGGCGGCGCGGCGTTGGCGACTAAAGCGATCCCGCAAATCATCATTACCGCGACCGCCGCGCCGATCAGCCCGCGCCACCAGGCCAACCACCAAAAGCCGCCGGGCACCATGCAGGCCAAGAGGGCGAGGGCGGCCAAGGCCAAACAGACCTGCAGCACGCGCGCCGGCCTGAACCGGCGGGCCAGCCAGCCGCTGGCCAGTCCGCCAACCACATAGGCGCCAAGATTGACGGCCCCGACAGCGCCGGCTTCAGGCGCGCTCAGCACGCCGGCGCCGGTCAGCGCCGGCACCATCGGGGTGTAGGAAAAGCGGCCGAGACCCATGCCGACCAGCAGGGCCATGTGTCCGCCAATCGCGATTTTAAACCAGACCGGCATGGCGCGCGAAACCCGTCACGGGGCGAGGAATACCGGTCGGTTATTTCATGCCGGCGGCGGCCGCGCGAGTACTTTCCGCTGGCTGGGGCCGCCGCGCCTATGGCGCGCGGGGCCGGAAATCTGTCGCGCGATCCGGCCCCACGCGCTATCGTTATAATAAGTGGCGCAGCGTTTCCAGGTTCCCCCCAGCGGCAAAATTCAACGCCACGCCTTGGAAGCGGAATTCAATGAGGATATAGAGTTAGACGCTCAGCCCTCTTCCGTCGAACAACAGCGAGCCTGATATGCCCCCGCAAATTCGCCTGGCCGTCGATGTTGGCGGCACCTTCACCGATGTGGTTCTGGAGCAAGGCGACCAGCAAACCACCTTGAAGGTTTTGACCACGCCAGCGGCGCCGGAGACGGGTGTGCTGACCGGCATCGACGCCGTGCTCGCGGCCGCCGGCGTGAGCCCGGCGGCGGTCGACCTGTTGATTCACGGCACCACCTTGGCGACCAACGCGCTGATCGAGCGCAAAGGCGCCAAGACCGCGCTGATCACCACCGCCGGGCTTCGCGATTCGGTGGAAATGGCCCTTGAGAACCGGTTTGAGCAATACGATCTCAACATCGACCGGCCGACGCCGATTGTCCCGCGCCACCTGCGTTTCGCCGTCGAGGAACGGTTAAACCACATCGGCCAAGTGCTGGTCCCGCTGGACGAGGCGAGCGTGAAGGCGCTGGTGCAACCGCTGCGCGATCACGGGATCGAGGCGGTCGCCGTCGGTCTTTTGCACGCCTACGCCAATGGCGCGCACGAGGCGCGGGTCGGCGAAATTTTGGCCGATGCCTTGCCGGACCTGAGCATCACCTTGTCCTCGGAGGTGTGCCCCGAGATCCGCGAATACGAGCGTCAATCGACGGCCAGCGCCAACGCCTATGTGCGGCCGAAAATGTCACGCTATCTTGGCGAATTGGCCGACGCTTTGGCGACGCGCGGCATGACCTGCCCGTTTTTTCTGATGACCTCGGGCGGCGGTCTGACGACTTTGGAGACGGCGCGCAAATTTCCCATCCGCCTGGTCGAATCCGGCCCCGCCGGCGGCGCCATTCTGGCCGCCCGGATCGCGCGCGAATGCGATGTCGCCAATGTGGTCTCCTATGACATGGGCGGCACCACCGCGAAAATCTGTTTGATCGATGATTTCGCCCCGCAATCGACGCGCACCTTCGAGGTCGCGCGGGTTTACCGCAACATGAAGGGCAGTGGCCTGCCGGTGCGGATTCCGGCCATCGAGATGGTCGAGATTGGCGCCGGCGGCGGCTCCATCGCGGCGGTCGACGCCATGGGTCGGATTACCGTCGGGCCGGCCAGCGCCGGCGCCGATCCGGGACCGGCCTGTTATGATCGCGGGGGCGCCGCGCCGACGGTCACCGACGCCGATCTGGTGTTGGGCAAAATCGACCCGGCCCGTTTCGCCGGCGGCCGCGTCAATCTGTCGGCGCCCCGCGCGACCGACGCGGTGACCGAAAATGTCGGGCAGGCCGCTGGCATGGAAACCGCGCTGGCGGCCTTTGGAGTCTGTGAAATCGTTGACGAGAACATGGCCGCTGCCGCCCGTGTCCACGCCGTCGAATGGGGCAAGGATATCGCCGCCCGGGCGATGATCGCGTTCGGCGGGGCGGCGCCTTTGCACGCCGCCCGCTTGGCCGAAAAACTGGACATCGATGAAATCATCGTTCCGACCGGCGCCGGCGTCGGCTCGGCGATTGGCTTTTTGCGGGCGCCGATTTCCTATGAGGTGGTGCGCTCGCGTTATTTGCGCCTGGCCGATTTCGACGCCGCCACGGTTGACGCGCTGCTCGGCGAAATGCGCGCCGAAGCGCATGGCGTGGTGGATGCCGGCGCCGGTGGCGTGGCGACCGAGGAGCAGCGCGTCGCCTTCATGCGCTATGTCGGCCAGGGCCATGAGATCGCCGTCCCTCTGCCGGACGCCGGATCGATTGACGCGGACAGCTTGCGCGCCGCCTTCGCGGCCGAGTACACGCGCTTGTTCGGCCGCACCATTCCTGGCCAGGATCTGGAGATCCTCAGTTGGACGCTCACCGTCTCGGCCGAGATCGACAGTGCGGCCAA
>NZLB01000028.1 GCA_002694075.1 Nisaea sp. | reverse complement strand
CCTCTCATCCCGGCATCATCATGCCGTGGTCGGCGGCTTGGCGGCGGTCGAAGGCGTGGCAGGCGGCGTCATGGTGATGCCCCCTAATACCGCCACGCACCGTGCCGGGCGCCGTCGCGCGGTAAAAATCCCACCAGCTTTCNGGCAATTCGACACTGTCCGGCGGNGCCANCCACANCCGNTGCAGCANGCGTTTNTCGGCCGGGTCGTCATGGTCNACNTAGGCNGTGCGCGAATGCAGCATGGTGTGATTGTTGAGGATCTGCAAATCGCCGGGCGCCAAATAGAGGCTGACCATCAGGGCCGGCCGGCGCAAAATCTCGTCCAACAGATCGATGGTCTCACTCTGGCGCGCGCTCAGCGCCGGCACGCCGTCCAAGTCCTGGGCGGTGCGCACCCGGTTGCGATTCCACTTGGCGAAGGCCCGGCCGTCCGCCATATCGAGCAGCGGCTGCGCGTAGAACGGCCCCTCGTCGGGCGCCTCCTCCTGCTGACGGCTAAAGTAAAAGGTCTCGCAAAGGCAATCAGCCAGGTCCGGCCGCTCGGCGCGCAGTTGCAAAAAGGCGCTGAGGCTCGAGGTGATCATNCTTTGNCCGCCCTCNNTNGCCGTNTTGTANCANCCAAGNGTGGTCAAATCGCCNCCNTCGACATGGAAGTCGAGCGCGAANTTGGAGGAAAAACCGCGCCCGTTGGCGGCCCGGTAATCGGTGCCGACGTCGCGCACGGCGGCGATGTATTGGCTGGCCTTGCCCTGCGGGCGAGCNACGCCGNTGTGCAGGCCNATGGCCCAGTTCAGCAATTCGAACTCGGCCTCGGTCAAATCCGCCCGCGGCAGGCCATGAACCAGGGCCAGGCCGCGNCCATGCANGGCCTCNGTCCGGGCGGCGGCNAGCACCGCCAAGCCGTCGCCGAAATCGAACTCGTCGCGGCGATAATCGAACAGCGGCCGGTCCGGGTCATAGGCCGCCTTNACCGCCGCCGCCATGGNCGCCGCNACCGCCGGCGGAATGGTGAAGCGCCAGCCGCTGTCGGCGGCCATATCGGCGGCAAGCCAGGCGGCGGGACTGTCATCGGTCAGCGCATCCATCGGGGTCTCTCTCTCGGCGTGGTGGGCGAAACGGTGGGACGCTCAGGGTAGCCGGCCGGCGCGCGAATGCCAATGGCCCGGCGCGCCCGCNNNCGGCGCGANTTGGCNTCGTTNTTGCNNNTCACCCAGGCAACCGNCGACCGATGAGACCCCCATGTCCGTGAATTCAATTNATTCNATCGCCTTGGCGCTGCAAAGCGTGCGCGCCATGGACGAGCAAAACCGCCGCCTGGAGGACGCCGGCAAGCGGGTTTCCTCCGGCCGCCGGGTGGTCGACGCGCGCGAGAACAGCGCGTCCTTCGTGCTCGCCCAACAAGTGCGCGGCCAATCGGCCGCCTTCAATGTCGTNCGGCGCGAGGCGGACGTCACCCGCGGGCTGCTGAAAACCGCCATCGGCGGCGCCGAAAGCATTGGCGATTTGCTAACCGAGATGCGGGCCAAGGCGCTCGCCGCCCAGGACCCGATGATGACCTCGGCGCAACGCAAATTGATGACTCTCGATTTGTTCAACCTGGGCCGTCAGGTCGACCAGATCGCCTATGATTCGGAGTTTCTCGGTCGCAATTTGCTGGTGCCCCAGGCGGCCCCCATCGACAGNACCACCTTCACCTTGGACTCCGCCGTCACGGTCNATAACCCCGGCCGCCTGACGGCGGTCGATTATGACGGCGACGGTCGCACCGACGTGCTNGCGACCACCGACAGCAACGACGCCTTGCTGTTGCGCAACAGCGGCAATTTCGGCGTCTCGCAGACCAGCCAGTTGACCTTTTCCGGCGGCTATTACGAAAACGACGTNATNACCGTGACCGTCGACGGCGTCGATTATGCNACCACCCTGTCCAGTTCGACGANCTCGACCTACAACGCCATGTCGCAGGTGCGCAGCACACTCGCCAGCGTCCCCGGGGTGGCCTCNGTGACCGTGTCGACCAGCGGGTCGGGCGACGCCCGACAAGGCATCCTGTCGGTGACTTTCGACGACGATCAAAGTCACAGCCTGTCGGTCCGCCTAAGTGACGCCGAACGCTACCCCCACGACCCCAGCTACGACCCGCTCAGCCGCGCCGTCAGCAATCAGCCCGGNGACTATTCCACNGCCGCGCTCAGTTTCGCCGGCGGTTACCACGAGAACGACCAAATCACGGTCACCCTCGACGGTGTGCCGACGGTCGTCACCTTGGCCGCCAACACCAGCGGCGACACCAATCTGACCGATATGCTCAACCAGGTCGGCGCCGCGGTGGNCAGCGCCAACGCCGGCGTCACCGGCTATAGCCTGGCGACCAGCGGTTCCGGCGACAGCGCCACCGGCACCCTGACCCTGACCTTCGACGATGTCGACGCCCATAGCGCGGCGGTCGGCGTCAGCGAAGCCAACGATTACGACCACGATTCCTCCCTGGCGCCGNTTTCGGCCAGCCGCAGCANCANCACCGGCAGCGCGACCCAGGCCCAATTCACCCTNAGCGGGACCTTCGACGACAGCGACACCCTCACCGTCTCGGCCGGCGGCATCACCGCNACCATCGACATGACCGGCGTGGCGACCAGCGCCGACCCGCTCCAGGAAACCGCCAACCGAGTGCGCGACGCCTTTAGCGGCGGCGNCGATGTCGCCAGCGCGGCGGTGACCATGACCAGCGTGTCNGGGACCGCCACCGCCTTGGTCGATATCGATTTCAATCATGTCAACGCCATCAGCGTGACCAGCAGCGTCACCGGCGGCGGCGTGCCGGCACCCAGCGTTACCGAGACCAGCACCACCGGCACCGCCAGCAGCGGCGGTTTGCAGTTGGTCGGCGCGTTCTATCCCCATGACCAAGTGACGGTCACCATTGATGGCGTGTCGACCACCGTCACCTTGGACGGCAACACCGCCGGCGGCAATCAAATGACCGAGGTGCTGAGCCAGGTCAGCACCGCCATCGCCGGCAGCTTTAGCGGCGTGACCGCGGCCAACCCGGTGGTCAGCGGCAGCGGCGCGACCCTCACCGGCGATCTCGATCTGACCTTCGACGATGGCGACAGTCACAGCGTCTCGATTTCGGTTTTCGACGCCAACAACACGCCGATCAGCGGCAGCGCCACGACCACTCAAGGCTTCGTCACCGAGGTCACCTACACCCTCGGCGGCGCCTTTTTCCCGAACGACACCGCGGCCATCTATCTCGATGGTCAATGGTTGTCGGTGACTCTCGACGCCGCGGCCGACGCCAGTGGCGATGCCCTCGACTACGCCCTCGACGCGTTGTCGACCGAGATCCAAAACAACGTCGCCAATGTCGCCAGCGTCACCAAATCGTTCAGCGGCAGCGACACCAGCCGCGAAGGCGCGTTACAGGTCGTCTTCGACAATCCCGAAAGCGTCTCGGCCTGGTCCTATAACAGCGACGCCAACGCCCGCCCGCTCAGCGCCACCACCACCACCGACGGCGGCCTCTACGACCAACGCGTGATCGCCGAGACCGGCGGCGCGGCCAGCAAATTCCTGGCCGCCGATTTCGACCAAGACGGCGACGACGACCTGGTGGTCACCAAAACCGACAGCGCCGTCGGCGTGCCGCTGGGTGGCAGCAAATCGGAATACCTGGAAAACAGCGCGCCCGGCACCGCCTACACCCTACGCCTCGGCGGCTCCTTCTACAGTGGCGACGCGGTGACCGTGACCGTCGACGGCACGGCAACCACCGTCACCTTGGATTCCGACCTCGACACCGGCGACCGCCTGCCCAAGGCCATCGACCAAATCGCCGAGGGCTTGAAAACCGCCTTCCCCAACTTGATCGCGTCGATCGCCTACACCTTCTCCGGCAGCGGCGCCAGCCGCACCGGCACGCTGGAGCTGTTCTTCACCGACGACGCCAGCCATGACATCACCGCCACCTTCACCGACAGCGGCAATGGCGCCGAGACCACCGCTTTCAGCGCGACCATCCTGGGCAGCGGGCTGGCCAGCCGCGGCGGCGGCGATATCACCGGCATGCCCGCAGAAAGCTTGGTCAATGACGCCACCTACGGCCTTGACGGGCAGAACGAGCACGCCGTCCTGGGCGATGTGAACAATGATGGCTTGGACGATGTCATCAAGGCCAACGCGAGCGGCCAATTGACCGCCATGCTGTCCAACGGCGACGGCAGTTTCACCGCCGGCGCGACCAGCACCACGCCGGGCGGGCTCAGCGGCCACAATGGGTTCGCGGTTGGCGACATCGACATGGACGGCAACCTCGACGTGGCTGTCAACGACCGCGAAAACAACAAGGTGCGGCTTGGCTTCGGCGACGGCGCCGGCAATTTCAACTTCACCCATGAAGTGGCCACCACCAACGCGCCCCAGCACAGCCATCTCGCCGATTTGAACGGTGATTTGATTCCCGATTTGTTGGTCGCCCAAGCCAATCAGGTACAGACCTTTCTCGGCGACCTTTACGGCAATTTCAGCCAAGAAAGCGATTTCGCCACCGGCGGCACGATCACTCAAAACAGCCAAACCCAGGTGGTCGACCTGAACAATGACGGCGAAAAGGACTTCATCGCCAGCATGCCCGGCGACGGCCGTGTCGAAGTCCATCAGCGCTTCGAAGACGGCAGTTACACCCTGGCCACGGCCCAAACCGGTTTGACCCAACCCGGCGGCGTTTTGGCGACCGATCTCAATGGTGACCAAGCGCCGGACCTGGTGATCGCCGACCACGCCGGCGGCGCCACCGGTGAAGTGCAGATCCATCTCAACAGCGACCCAACGGTCGTCTCGCAAATGGATGATGTTGAGGTGCTGGTCTCGGACACCGGCGAGAACATGACCATCAGCCACGCGCCAATGGCCTTATATAATCTCGGCATCGATCCAGATATCCTGGCCACCGACCCGGAAACCGCGCTCACCCAGATCGACGCCGCTCTCGAGAACCACGCTTTCAAGCTAGGCCGTCTGACCAATCAATATCAGCGTTTTAGCCAATTCACCAACTACGCCACCGCCATGGCCGACGCCGCAACGGAAGCACTGGGCGATATCGTCGACGCGAACATCCCCACCGAAACCGCGAAATACCGCGCCGCCCAACTGCGCCACGATCTTTCGATGCAGTCGCTGCCGATCGTTAACCAGGCAACCAACTGGATGCTCGGTTTGTTCCGCTCCTAAACCCTAAATGGGTTGCCAAGGGCCAAGTTTCGCCCGCACACTCGCACGGCTTTAGATGACATTCGTATTTTGCTTTAAGAACCGTGCGAGTTGCCATGTCTTCCTATGATCCGAAAACCTTTCAAGCCACGATTTTTCATGACCGCCCCGCCGCCTTCGCGGCCGGCACCGACAGCCCGCGCGCCTATCTGGAGCGGTGCCTGGCGGTGATCGACGCCGACGAGCCGCGGGTCCGCGCCTTCGCCGCCCTCGACCCGGAGGGCGCCCGCGCCGCCGCCGACGCCAGCGACGCGCGCTGGCGTGACGGCCGCCCGCTGTCGGCGATCGATGGCATGCCGGTGGGCATCAAGGATTTGCTCGACACCAAGGACATGCCAACCGAAATGGGCTGCGCGGCCTATCACGGCCATCAACCGACGGCCGATAATGTGATGGTCGCCGCCTTGCGTGCGGCCGGCGCGGTAATTGTCGGCAAAACCGTCACTGCCGAATTGGGCGGCGCCCACCCCGGGCCGACCACCAATCCCTTCGACGCCAGCCGCACCCCCGGCGGTTCGTCCTCGGGTTCGGCGGCGGCGGTGGCCGCCGGCATGCTGCCCATGGCCATCGGCAGCCAGGTCGGCGGTTCGATCATTCGGCCCGCCGGTTATTGCGGCAATTTCGCGCTCAAGCCTAGCCAAGGCGCATTGAATCGAGGCAATCGTCAAACCACCTCGATGAGCACCCACGGCCCGCACGCCGGATCGCTGGCGGATATGTGGCAAACCGCGATTGAAATCGCCGCGCGCACCGGCGGCGACCCCGGCTATCCGGCTCTGCGGGGCCCCGCGACACTGCCGGCGGCGGCCCGACCGAGCCGCCTGATCGTGTTGGAAACCCAAGGCTGGGCGGAACTCGACGACACGTCGAAAGCCGCCTTCGAGGAACTGTTGGCGCAGGTCACGGCGGCCGGCGGCGAACTCCTGCGACGGGCCGATCACCCGCTGATCGACGCTTTCGAACAGGCCACCGGCGACGCCAAACATGTCGCCTCAGCGATTACTGGCTGGGAAAATCACTGGTCCCAGCGGGATTTGATCGACCGCGCGCCCGATGGCGTGAGCGCCCGCGCGCAAGAGGTGGTGGCCGCCGCGGAGGCGATGACACCGGGCGATTACGAGGCTTTGTTGCTGACCCGCGCCCAGGCCCTCGCCGCCCACCACGCCTGCGCGCCGCTGGCCGACGCGATGATCACGCTGGCCTGTCCCGGACCGGCGCCGCTATGGCCCGGCGACACGCCGGGGGCGCCGTTGGCGCCGCGGCCGACCGGCGACCCGATTTTTAATTACGCCACCTCCTTGGTCGGGGCCCCCTGCGTCAGCCTGCCCCTGCTCGCCGTCGGCGGCATGCCGGTCGGCGTGCAGGTCGTTGGCCAGCCCGGCGAGGACGCGCGGGTCACCGCCATCGCGCGTTGGCTGAATGAAAACCTCACCCCGGTGAGCCTCGCTTAGGTGGTGGCGTCGACCTCAGGAAAGGTTATCTACCAGGTTCGTGCAATGGCATGGTTGTAAATAGCAGATATTGATAAACTCTAGATAGGTGAGATGTTCTCGCCGTGTCATCATCTAGAGGTCCGCGCCATGCACATCACCAAGCAAACCGATTTCAGCCTGCGCCTGCTGATTTATCTCGCGGTTCAGCCGGAACGGATTTGCACCATTCGCGAGGTTTCGGCCGCCTACCACCAACCAGGCGGCCATACCGTGAAAGTCGTGCAGGAATTGGGCAAGGCCGGGTTTATAGAAACCGCCCGCGGGCGCGGCGGCGGCATGCGTTTGGCCAGATCGCCAGCCGACATCAACCTGGGCGCGGTGTTTCGCTTCACCGAACAAAACCTCGCCCTGGTCGAATGTTTTAGACCCGCGACCAGCAGCTACCCGTTGACCAATAACTGTCTCCTCCAAAGCGTTTTCCAGGAAGCGTTATGGGCCTTCTTGTCGGTGCTCGACTGATACAGCTTGCGGGACATGACCGAAAACCGGCATCAGCTGCGCGCTCTGTTGAGCGCCGACGACCATCCGGCCTGACGCATCCGGCGTGAACGTCAAGACGCGGCGCTAACCAGCATTGCTCGGGCTGGGCGCCGACCCCGCTGTTGTCGCCGCCGGCAAAAACCCGCGCCGTCCAAAATAGAGATCATGTGCCATCGCACGTTTCCTCAAGGTCGATATGTTATGTCCCTTGTGGTTTCTCGGATTTTTGACGTGTTCTGAAAAATCGTTCCCTTTTTATGGGTGACGGCGCGAGGACATTTGCCCCAGCTTGAAAACCCAGGTTTACTCGCCGTCGGCCCCGCCACCCACAAGGAACACGCCATGCCGCCGACACTCGCTTTGCATAAAGCCGCCCTTGACCACATCGGCCCCCAACTGGCCGCCCTAAACCTGAATCTGAAGGTCATCACCTTTGACGGCAGCGGCGAGTTTGAAATCGAAGGTGCGCGTGTGCCGGCCGCCGAGGTATCCATCGACTATCTGTGGTTCAGCCGTCACATAAACAGCGACGGCAATGCCGCCGGCGCCTTTGAAATGGCCTTGTCTTGCCGCCATGTCGGCGTTCTGCAAACCTTTAACGCCGGCCTTGACGACCCGTTCTACGCCACCATCGCGGCGCGGGGCACGCGCATCTGCAATAGCAGTGCCCAAGCGGTGGCGATTTCCGAATATGTCTTCGGTCAGGTCCTCAACCGCTTTCAGCCGTTAGCGACGCAACGCCAACTGCAGGCCGCGCGGGAATGGCGGAACACGCCGTTTCGCGAGATCTGGCGGACCCGCTGGCTGATCGTCGGCTATGGGCCGATCGGCCAGGCTTTGGCCCAGCGCCTGCGCGCCTTCGACGCGACAGTCGACGTGGTGCGCCGCAGTGACGCACCGGTCGAACCAGCCGCGCGCGTGGGGACCGCCGATGACCTGCCGCGGTTTCTGCCTGACGCCGATGTGGTGGTGTTGGCGTGTCCGCTGACCGCCGCCACCCGTGGCATGGCCAACGACGCCTTTTTCGCGGCCGTCAAAAAAGACGCGATCCTGGTAAACATCGCGCGCGGCGGGCTGGTCGAGGCGGCGGCCCTTACCGCGGCGTTGGACAGCGGCCGCTTGGGGCACGCGATTTTAGATGTTTTTGAGCCTGAGCCGCTGGCGGAGGATCACGCGTTTTGGGTGCACCCGGGTATCACGGTGACCGCCCATACGTCCTTCGCCGGCAATGGAGGGCCGGCCCGCTGGGATCAATTATTTTTGGAAAACATAAGTCGTTTCGCCGCCGGCGCGGCGCTTGGCCAGGAGGTCGACCCGCGCATCTTTTCGGGCGGTTGACCCCCCGCCGGGAAATGGGTTGCCCAGCCTCGCCCGACCGGGAATCGAATGGGCGGCGCGACGCCGCCCATGTGCGATTTCGTTAGTCGCTCACCACCAGATTGTCGGCGGCCATTTTACCGTCGCGGCTGGGCACCAGCTCGAACGTGACTTTTTGGCCTTCGGTCAAGGACGAGAGACCCGCTCGCTCGACCGCGCTAATGTGAACGAAGGCGTCTTTCGACCCATCGTCGGGTTCGATGAAGCCATAACCTTTGGTTTGGTTAAACCATTTGACCGTGCCAGTCGCCATGATCAATTCCTCTCAACTTGTAGGCACTAAACCGTGCCGTATCGCCTAATTGCCGTTAACAAATGTCGGGAATTCACCGGCTTACCGTAGGAACGGGTAATCGATTCCGCTCGTCGACCTCGCAACGTTGCCCTATATGTAGGGCGAACCGCGCCCCAAGGCAAACATTTGCTGCGATTTTTAGGCAAAACAGCGCCGCCGCGCGTGGACATGTCGTGATGCGGAGCCGCCCATGGAGTTGTTTTACACCGCCAACTCACCCTACGCGCGAAAGGTCCGGGTTTTTCTGCGCGAAGCGGGCCTCGCGCCACGCGTGACCGAAACCCTCGCGGTGACTCGCACCGAGGAAAGTCCACTGCTCGCCCATGGCCCGACCGGTCGGGTGCCGGCCTTGTTGCTCAGCGATGGCGCGCTGATCCTGGAAGCCGCCCTAATCTGCCGCTTTTTGGAAGAGGAATACGGCCCGACCGGCGTTTCGCTGGCGGCCCCGGAGGTGCGGCGCGGCGATCTTGTGCTCGAAGGGATGGCGACCACCTTAATGGACAGTCTGTCGATCCGCGCCCGCGAGTTTCTCTACCGCCGGCCGGACGAGCGCTCGGCGCGCGCGCTGGCCTATGAAACCGCACGCGGCACCCGCTGTTACGCCGCTTTGGCGGCGACCCTGACCGTCCCGCCAGCAGCCGACGCGCCGCTCAGCCTTGGCCAGATCACCGCCGCCGCCGCCCTGGCGACCGCCGATCAGGCTTTGCTGGCCGAACCGTGGCGGACGGCGCAGCCGGGTCTCGCCACTTGGTACGACCAAGTGGCCACCCGCCCCTCCCTCGCCGACACCCTGTATCCGGGGTGGCCAACGCCATCCCCGGCGCAATCCCCGGCGCAATCCAAAGATAGCGCGCCGGCGTAAGCTTATTCATTCACGCCTGATTGGAATGGTCATGAAAAGACTGCCTTACCGCGCCAACACCGCCACCGGCGACGTTTTCGACATCGACTTCGCGCTGCATCCGGAAACCGGCGACAGCGTGCGTGTCGAACAAACCCTGTCCCTGGTGCTGGACGCCATCGACCGCGACCTGAAAGTGATGGGCGCGACATCGAACGGCGACATCCTGCAGGCTTTGGCCATGGCCCTGGCGGTGCGCGCCCGAATGATCCATGGCGGCGGCGAGATGGTGGTTCAGTTGACCCACAAACTGGTCGGCGACGCGCTGCACGCGGCGATGGCGGCCGACCGGCAGAGCCCGCCCCATGGCCACGCCTAAGCCAACCGCCCCGCTCACCATTTTCTACGACGGCGGCTGCCCGCTTTGCGCCCGTGAAATCGCCTTTTACCGGCGCCGCGCCGGCGCCGGACGACTGGATTGGATCGATGTGGCGGCTTGGGGCGCCGAGGATGCCGTCGATGGCCTGAGCAAGGCGACCGCCCTCGCCCGCTTTCACGTGATGACCGCCGACGGCCGATTTCACCAAGGCGGCCGGGCCTTCGCCCGGTTGTGGTGCGCGTTGCCGGCGTTTCGCCTGTTTGGCTGGCTCGGCTTGTTACCGCCGGTCGCCTGGGCCCTGGACCGCGGTTACGACTACTTCCTGCCCCTGCGCCCACGCCTGCAAGCCTGGTTTAAAAACCGCTAACCTTGCGCCCCGCCGATGGATCGCCCAGACTTCCGGCCCTTAAAAAAAACCGGGAGGGAAGGTCATGGGTGATCGATTGAAAGGGAAAGTTGCGTTGCTGACCGGCGGCGCTTCGGGTTTGGGCAGAGCCACCGGCGAATTGATGGCGGCCGAAGGCGCCACCGTCGTTCTCACCGATATTCAAGAGGTCGAGGGCGAAAAAGTCGCCGCTGACATCGCGGCGACCGGCGCAACTTGTTTGTTCCGCGCCCAGGACACCACTAGCGAGGCCGGCTGGGAGGCGATTTGCGCCGAAATTCTGGACCGTTTTGGCCATCTCGACATTCTGCTTAACGGCGCCGGCGTCGGCGGGGCCGGCGGCGATCTGGAGGAAATGGCGCTGGAAACCTGGCGTCATTGCCTGGCCGTCAATCTGGATGGCGTGTTCCTTGGCTGCAAACATGGGATCCGTGCCATGCGCCAAGGCAGCGGCGGGTCGATCATCAATATTTCGTCGATTTTTGGCGTCGCCGGCATGTCGCAATCCGGCAACTATTGCGCCTCCAAAGGCGGCGTGCGTTTGCTGTCCAAGGCGGCGGCGCTGGAATGCGCCAAAAAGACCCCGCTGGTGCGCGTCAATTCCATTCATCCGGGTTTTATCGACACGCCTATGGTGGCCAGCGCCGTTCAACGGCGCGGACAAGCTTTCAGCGATTATATCGATAACAACGTGCCGCTTGGCGGTTTAGGACAGCCGATGGACATCGCCGAGGGGGTGGTCTATCTGGCCAGCGACGCGGCCGGCTTTGTAACCGGCAGCGAATTGGTCATCGACGGCGGTTTTTTGGCCCGCTAATGCCGCCGAGGGAGGGGCGCTTGTTCTCAGATCATGATGATCGCGATTTATGACCCGTCCTTTTCCATGCCCCTCCATATCGACGGTTTCGCCGCGCTTCATCGCCTCACGGCGAGCGAGGCGTCAATCGTGCGGTTATTCTCGACAACTGCGACACGCTGCGGATCGCTGATTTGCGCGGAACCACCTCCGGCACGGTGCGCGCCTAAATCAAATCGACCTTGGCCAAAACCAACTGCCGGTCGCGCGCCGAATTGGTCCGCAACGCGGCGGCGGCGGATTTGCCGCCACTATCGGACAGTCTCGAAAGTCTGGCGACGCCGGTTAAGTAAAGCGCATGTTCAATCGGCGGCCGGGTTACCGCCAACCAGCAAGCGGACGCGTTCGGGCAGGAACAGAGTTTCGCCAAATTCGATGGCCGCGCCGGCGGCGTCGCGATTGACATATTCGGTGACCATCACCGCACCGCCGGCCGGCGCCCGCAGCATGCGCGCCTCGGTGCGCGACAACAAGCGCGCGGAAATACGGGTATAGGCGCGCTGATAATCGTCGACACCGAAAAACCGGAACGCCGCGGTAATGCCGCCGGCGACCGCCGCCCGCCGGCCGAAATCCGGAAACCGGCGCAGGGGCACCCGGTGCCAGCCAAGCCCAATCACCGCGTCATCGGCCCGGCAGATACGCCGCAGCGAGGTGACTTTGGCGTTGCCATGCAGGTTGAGCGCCTTGGCCACCGGCGGCGGCGCCGCCTCCTCGCGCCCATCGATCACCTCACCCGACGCATCGCGCCCTTGGCCAACCATGATTTCCGTGAAACGGGTATGCGCCGACAAGGGATAGTCAATCACCCGGCCGGTGACGAAACTGCCGGCGCCACGGCGAATTGTGATCACCCCCTCCTCGGCCAGCGACTGCAAAGCCTGGCGCACGGTGTGCCGGTTGACGGCGAAGCGCGCCGCCAGGGCGCTTTCCGACGGCAGCCGGGCGCCCGCCTCCAAGCCCGCGCCGGCGATATCGGCGCGCACCGTTTGGGCAATTACGCGCCATCTGGATGCTTCCTTCGCCATGCTCGCCAGTGGCCCTCCCGCCGGTCATAAAAACGTCACACGGTTGACGCCCCATTGACACAACCACAAGTCAGGTTTAGCTTAAATTTGTCTAGACAGATTTGCAAGTTGTCGGGCCATGAAAAACACAGACCACAATTTTTCGGACGCGACGCGCCAAGGCTGGTTGCGGTTGATGGCCCTGGCGCCGGTGGCCGCGCTGGAGACCGCCGCCGATTTGCTGGCGGCGCATGAATTCACCTACCTGGCGCCGCCGGAAATTGGCCTGGCCATGGTGCGCGGCCGGCCCGGCGGTAGCGCGGCGGCATTTAATCTTGGTGAGATGACGCTGACGCGCTGTGTCGTCGCGACCACCGACCGGGGAACCGGCGCGCGACTGATCGGCCATGGCCATGTCGCCGGCCGCGACCGGCGTCACGCCGAGTTGATCGCCCGTTTCGACGCGGTTTTCCAGGACAGCACCACCGACGCCGCCGCGCGCGACGAGATGCTTGCTGGCCTAGCCAATCAGCAACAGGCCGCGCACGCTGAAAGCGCGGCGGCGACGGCGGCCACCAAGGTTGACTTCTTCACCCTGGTGCGCGGCGAGTGAGATCGATGACCACGGCCGATATAAGTACACTCACTCCCGGGCTAAACGACCCGGTTTTCGACGGACAAGCGATTTTCCGCGCCCTGCTGATGGCGATGGCCGCGCCCGGTCGCGTCCGCTCGGTGCCGGCGACGGTCGAGGGACCCGTGCCGCTGACCCCGGCGGCCGCCGGGGTGGCACTGGCGATGTTCGATTTGGCGACCCCGGTATGGTTGGCGCCGCCGATAGACAACCCGGCGGTACGTGGCTTCCTCGCCTTCCACTGTCGCTGCCCGATAGCGAGCGACCCGGCCGCCGCCGCTTTCGCCATTGTCGATGCCGCCGGCGCCGAAGATCTCGCCCAATTCGCGCCCGGCACACCGGAATATCCCGACCGCTCGACCACCGTCCTTGTGCAGGTCGACGGCCTCATGGAAGCCCCCGGTGTGCGCCTCAGCGGCCCCGGGATTGAGCGCCACCACGATCTGCGCGTCGCTGGCGTGGGCAAGCGTTTCTGGGCTGCGCAGGCGGCCAACGCCGCATGTTTTCCGCTGGGCGTCGATGTGGTGCTGGTCCACGGATATAACCTCGCCGCCCTGCCCCGCACCACGAAGGTGGAGACCTGACCCATGTATGTGGCCGTGAAAGGCGGCGAGACCGCCATCGACAACGCTCATCGCCTGCTCGCCGTGGAACGCCGGGGCGATCCCGCCATCGCCGAGTTGTCGGTGGCGCAAATTCGCGAACAATTGACCCTGGCGGTCGACCGCGTGATGACCGAGGGCTCGCTATACGACCCCGATTTGGCGGCCCTCGCCATCAAACAGGCGCGCGGCGATTTGCTGGAGGCGATTTTCCTTCTGCGCGCCTACCGCACGACCTTGCCGCGCCTGGCCGAAAGCCAGCCGGTCGACACCGGTCGAATGCGTGCCCGCCGCCGTATTTCGGCGACCTATAAAGACCTGCCGGGCGGCCAAGTTTTGGGGCCAACCTTCGACTACACACACCGTTTACTGGATTTCGCCCTGGCCGCCGAGGGCGCGGCGCCAACCGAAGCGGCGACCAGCGACGGCCCGGCGGAGGCGATGCCGCGAGTGACCGATTTGCTGGCCGGCGAGGACCTGATTGAGCGCGAGGCGGCGACAGAAGAATTCGAAACGCCCGGCGACTTGACGCGCGACCCGCTCGACTTTCCGCTCGACCGCGATTTACGATTGCAGGCGCTGGCGCGCGGTGACGAGGGCTTTTTGATGGCGCTGGCCTATTCGACCCAGCGCGGCTATGGCCGCACCCATCCCTTCGCAGGTGAGATTCGCATGGGCGAGGTGGAGGTGGAAATCGTGGTCGAGGATCTGCCCTTTCCCGTGGTGGTTGGCGAGATCACCGTCACCGAATGCGAAATGATCAACCAATTCAAGGGCTCCAAAACCCAGCCGCCGCAATTCACCCGCGGCTATGGCCTGACCTTTGGTTTTTGTGAGCGTAAAGCGATGTCGATGGCGCTGGTCGACCGGTCGCTGCGCGCCCGCGATCTTGGCGAGGAGGTCACCGCGCCGGCCCAGGACGAGGAATTCGTCATTGCCCACGCCGACAATGTCGAGGCGTCCGGCTTCGTGCAGCATTTGAAACTGCCCCATTATGTCGATTTTCAGTCGGAATTGGAGATGGTCCGCAAAATGCGCCAGGAAATCGCCATGGCCGCCCAACCGCCGGAGGGCGCCAATGCCGCCGATGACTGACGCGAGGATGAAAACCGGGAAGGACGCCGCCGCCGAGAACGGCACGACGGTCAACGCCACCTATAACTTCGCCTTTCTTGACGAGCAGACCAAGCGGATGATCCGTCGCGCCTTGCTGAAGGCGGTGGCGATCCCCGGCTATCAAGTGCCCTTCGCCAGCCGAGAGATGCCCATGCCCTACGGGTGGGGTACCGGCGGCATCCAGGTGACCGCCAGCGTGATCGGCCCCGAGGATGTGCTGAAGGTGATTGACCAAGGCTCCGACGACACCACCAACGCGATCAGCATCCGCAAGTTTTTCGAGCGCACCACCGGCGTCGAAACGACCGAGAAAACCGCCGCCGCGACCCTAATTCAGACTCGCCACCGGATCCCCGAGGCACCGCTCAGCGAAGGGCAAATTCTGATCTATCAGGTGCCGATCCCCGAACCGTTGCGCTTTCTTGAACCGCGCGAGACCGAAACGCGGCAGATGCACGCGCTGGAAGAATACGGACTGATGCATGTCAAACTCTACGAAGACATCGCCCGCCATGGCCATATCGCCACCACCTACGCCTATCCGGTCAAGGTCGCCGGACGCTATGTCATGGATCCCTCGCCCACGCCCAAATTCGACAATCCCAAAATGGACGCCATGCCGGCCCTGCAATTGTTCGGCGCCGGCCGCGAAAAACGGATTTACGCGATCCCGCCCTATACCGAGGTGAAAAGCCTGGATTTTGACGATCACCCCTTCGAATTGCCGACCTGGGACAGCGTCTGCGCAGCCTGCGGCGCGGCGGACACCTATCTCGACGAGGTTATTTTGGACGATCAAGGCGGTCGCATGTTTGTTTGTTCGGACACCGACCACTGCGCCGCCCGCCAAGCGGCCGGCCACCGGGGACCGGGCCCGGCGACGGAGCCCCGGCGATGACCGAACGTGACGATCAAGCTTTATTGCGTGTCGCCGGCGTCGGCCATTTTTATGGCCGGATCCGCGGCTGTGAGGATGTTAGTTTCGATCTCTACCGCGGCGAGGTTATCGGCATCGTCGGCGAGTCCGGCTCCGGCAAATCCACTTTGCTGAACCTCTTGTCGGCCCGTCTCGCTCCCTCGGCCGGGCGAGTTATCTTTCGCGACCGACTGGGTCAGGACTTGGACGTCCACCGCATCAGCGAGCCCGAGCGGCGCTTGCTGATGCGCACCGATTGGGCTTTTGTCCACCAGAACCCGCGCGACGGCCTGCGCATGGGGGTGTCGGCCGGCGCCAATGTCGGCGAGCGGTTGATGGCCATCGGCCAACGCCATTANGGCAACATCCGTGGCCAAGCGACCGACTGGCTCGACAAGGTCGAGGTTGACACNGGCCGTATCGACGACCTGCCGTCGACGTTTTCCGGCGGCATGCAGCAGCGTCTGCAAATCGCCCGTAACCTGGTCACNCAGCCGCGCCTGGCCNTCATGGACGAGCCGACCGGCGGGCTGGACGTATCGGTCCAAGCGCGCTTGCTCGACCTGCTGCGCAGTCTGGTTGCTACCCTCGGTCTATCGGCGGTGATCGTCACCCACGACCTGGCGGTGGCCCGTCTATTGGCCCATCGCCTGCTGGTCATGAAGGATGGCCGGGTGGTTGAAAGCGGTCTCACCGACCAGGTGCTGGACGACCCGCAGCATCCGTATTCCCAGCTCTTGGTCTCTTCGATCCTGCGCACCTGAGGAGGTTGCCATGACGGAAATGCTGCGTCTGCGCGAGGTTGGGAAATCCTTCACCCTGCATGTCCAGGGCGGGGTCGAAATTCCGGTTTTCGTGAACCTCGACCTGACCGTTTCGGCGGGTGAATGCGTTGCCCTGCTGGGGCCGTCGGGGGCCGGGAAAAGCACCTTGATGCGCATGATCTACGGTAATTACACCTGTCCACGGGGCGAGATTTTGGTGCGCCATGGCGACGAGTGGGTCGATATGTCGACGTGTGGACCACATAGGGTCCTTGGCGTGCGACGGCAAACCATGGGCTATGTTTCACAGTTCTTGCGGGTGGTACCGCGGGTGCCAACCTTGACGGTGGTCGCCGAACCGCTTCTGGAAACCGGTGTCGCGCCGGCGGAGGCCGAGGCGCGGGCGGCCGCGCTGCTAACCCGCTTGAATATCCCTGAACATTTGTGGACTCTGTCGCCGATGACTTTTTCCGGCGGCGAACAACAACGCGTTAACATCGCCCGTGGCTTCGCCTTGCCGCGGCCGATCATGTTGCTTGACGAGCCAACGGCTAGCCTGGACCCGGCCAATCGGCAGGTGGTCTTGGATCTGGTGGCCGAAGCACGGGCGAACGGCGCCGCCGTGGTCGGTATTTTCCATGATGCCGACGCGCGCGCGGCGCTGGCCACCCGCGAATTCGATACCACCGTCTTTAGCAAGGACGCGGCATGACCGAAACGATTTTAACCAACGCCAATATCGTCCTCGCCGAGGAGATCGTCGCTGGCACAATCCAGGTCAAGGACGGCCGCATCGCCGATGTGGCGACGCGCAGCTCGACCCTGCCGCGGGCCGAGGACATGGGCGGCGATTACCTGATGCCCGGCCTGGTCGAGCTGCATACCGACAATCTCGAAAAGCATATGGCGCCGCGGCCGAAAACCGATTGGCCGGCGACCGCCGCCTTGCTGGCCCATGACGGACAATTGGCGGCGGCTGGGATCACCACCGTGTTCGACGCGTTGTCGCTGGGCGCTTTGCTTGAGGAGGGCGTGCGCATTCGCCGCCTGAAGGAGATGATCGAGGCAATCGCCGAGGCCCGCGACCACGACCTGACGCGGGCCGAGCATTTGTTGCATTTGCGCTGCGAGATTTCCTATCCCGGCTTACCCAAAATCGTCGAGGAGATGATCGACAATCCGATGGTCAAATTGGTCTCGGTGATGGACCACACACCGGGCCAGCGGCAATTCGTGCGGGAGGAAACCTACCGCGTCTACTACCAGGGCAAGCATGGATTGAGCGATGCTGAAATGGACGCCTTTATCCATGATCGCAAAGCCGACCAGGAGGCCTATTCCGCCAAGCATCGTCGCTATATCGTCACCCGTGCGCGAGAACTCGGCCTCGGCCTGGCCAGCCATGACGACGCCACGCCGGCGCATGTTCAGGAAGCCATCGCAGATGGCATGACCATCGCCGAGTTCCCGACCACCGTGGCCGCCGCTCAGGCCAGCCATGACGGCGGTCTGAAAGTGTTGATGGGCGGGCCGAACCTGGTTCGCGGCGGCTCGCATTCCGGCAATGTCTCGGCCATCGAGCTGGCCAAACATGGCGTCTTGGACATCGTGTCCAGCGATTATGTGCCGAACAGCTTGCTGCACGCGGCCTTTCTGTTGTTCGACGATTTGGACGACTGGGATTTACCGCGCGCCGTGCGCGCCGTCACCAAGTCGCCGGCCGAAGCCGCCGGTTTGGATGACCGCGGCGAAATCGCCCTTGGGCGCCGCGCCGATTTGCTGCGCGTTCGCCACACCCCCCATCACCCCCTGATCAAAGGGGTTTGGCGCGAAGGCCAACGCATCGCCTGAAGGATTCCGACCGTGGACCGTTTAAGCCCCATCAAAGAGATATTGGAGCGTACCGGCGACGCCCGTTACGGTGGCGAAAAGATCAGCCAATTGCAGCACGCCCTGCAATGCGCTGCCCTCGCCGAGGACGCGGGTTGTGACGCCGCCTTGATCACCGCCGCCCTGTTGCATGATATCGGCCATCTGGTCGACCAACATGCCGAGGGCGCCGCCGCCGCCGGCGTGGATCGCCGCCACGAAGATATCGGCAGCGGCTATCTAGCCAAGTTTTTCGGCCCCGAGGTGACCCTTCCGGTCAAGCTCCATGTGCCGGCCAAACGCTATCTCTGCGCTGTCGACGCGGCCTATTTGAGCGGCTTGTCGGCCGCCTCGGTCACGAGCCTTAAAGTGCAAGGCGGCCCCTTCAGCGAGGAAGAGGCCGCCCATTTCATTGCCCAACCGCATGCCGCCGACGCGGTGCGCCTGCGGCGCTGGGATGATCTTGGCAAGACACCGAACAAGTCGACGCCCGGCCTTGATCACTTTCTGGGTTACGCCGAGACCATTGTCCAATAGCCCCGGCCACTAGGTTCGATCGCCGGGCGGTCTGGGGTTCAGCGAAATCCAAGCCTCGCCGGTGGCCACCACACAAGCGACACCGGCCGGCGTGATCACCACCATCGTCCAACTGCCTTGGTTGGAGGAATAGACCTCCACCATATTGCCGTTGGCGTCGAGCGCGAGGTTCAGCGGCTGCTCGGCGTAGGAGACCGACAAGTGTTTGGTCATCGCGTCGTGGCGCGCGCATACCTTGGCGGCCGGATCGCCTCTTTCGGCACCAGGATCGGCGCTCACCGGGCTGGCCACGGTGGCGGTGATCGCCGCCATCGCGGCGGCCTTCAAAATAGCTGACTTGCGCATGCATCCCTCCATGTCTTGTTACCAAAAAGGGTAGGCGCGAGACGGCCGGGCCGGATGAGAGAAGAAATATAAAAACTATCCGTAATTACGCTCCGATACTCTTTTGGGTCAGGACTCAGCCTCCGCGGCGGATTTAATCATCGCCACCATAGCGGCGACACCGTCGGCCACGCTGCCTTCATTGACCAGCTGATGGACACCTGGCCGGTCGGCGACCGGCGCCGCCACCCGCGCCAAACGTTTGTTAATCGCCGCCGTGTCCTCACGCCCGCGAGCGGCGAGACGCGCGGCCAGGACCGCGGCCGGGGCGGTCACCTCGATCACCGTGACATGGGCGAAACGCGCGCGCGCGGCGTCGATGACCCCGCGCGACACATTGACCACCACGGTCGTCCCCGCCGCCACCTGCGCGGCCATCGCCACCGGCACGCCGTAGCGCAGGTCGTGGGCGGTCCAGGAAAGGGCGTACCCGCCGGCGGCGGCGATGGCG
>NZLB01000027.1 GCA_002694075.1 Nisaea sp. | reverse complement strand
AGGAAGCGATGGCCAAGGCCGGCTGCCAGGCGACGCGACCGATCTACGTCGGTCGGCCCGAGGCGGCGTCGCCGGCGACCGGCAACGGCCAGCGCCATTTACGCGAATTGCAGACTTTCCTTGACCAGGCGATCACAATGGATCGGCCGGCGATGGCGAACCAGGACGCCGCGGAATAATTGATCCGCGTTTGGCGGCCCCACTCATTGAAAGGCGTGACGAACTTATGGCGACCGAAATCAGGGTACCGGCTTTGGGCGAGTCGGTGACGGAAGCGACCGTGGCGAAATGGATTCGGCAGGCCGGCGAAGGTGTCGCCGCCGACGAGCCGTTGGTGGAATTGGAAACCGATAAAGTCACCCTTGAAGTCAACGCGCCGGCCGCCGGCACCTTGGCCGAGATCACCATCGCCGAAGGTGCCACCGTTGAGGTCGGCGCGCTGTTAGGGGTGATCGCCGAAGGCGCCGCGCCGGCGGTGACCGCCGCCGCCACACCTGCCGCCGCAACCGCCACCCCGGCGCCCGCCGCCGAGGCGGCACCCGCGCCGCCCCCGGCCGCCGCGCCCGCCGCCGCCTTCGACAAGCCCTTGTCGCCGGCGGTTCGCCGCTTGGTCGAGGAGAATAATCTCGACCCCACGCGCATCGCCGCAAGCGGCAAGGACGGGCGTTTGGTGAAGGCCGATGTGTTGGCCGCCATCGCCGCCGGCACCGCCAAGGCGTCCGCCGTGTCCGCCCCGACCCCCGCCCCAACCCCCGCCGCGTCCGCCCCGGTGGCGCCGCGGGCCGACGATCCGCGCGAGGAACGGGTGCGCATGTCGCGTCTGCGTCAGGCCATCGCCCGCCGTTTGAAAGAGGCGCAGAACACCGCCGCCATGCTGACCACCTTCAATGAGGTCGACATGGGCGCGGTCATGGCGCTACGCAACGAATACAAGGCCGAGTTTGAGAAAAAGCATGGCGTGCGGCTCGGGTTCATGTCGTTCTTCGCCAAAGCGGCGATTGCCGCCTTGAAGGAATTACCGGCGGTCAACGCCGAGATTCACGGCGATGAGGTGATTTACAAAAACTACTATGATATCGGGGTCGCCGTCGGCACGCCCCAGGGCTTGGTCGTGCCGGTGGTTCGCGACGCCGATCAACTTTCCTTTGCCGGGATCGAGAAAACCATCGGCGAACTTGGCCTGAAAGCCCGTGACGGCAAATTAACCCTGGCCGATATGAGCGGCGGCACCTTCACCATCTCCAATGGCGGGGTGTATGGCTCGTTGATGTCCNCGCCGATCCTCAACCCGCCGCAGTCGGGCATCCTNGGCATGCACAAGACGCAAANGCGGCCGATGGCGGTGGGCGACAAGGTTGAAATCCGACCGATGATGTATCTCGCCCTGTCCTATGACCACCGCATCATCGACGGGCGCGAGGCGGTCACCTTCCTGGTGCGCGTGAAAGAGGCGATCGAGGACCCGCGCCGCCTGTTGTTGGATATGTGAGCGGAGAGCGGTGATGGCGGAAAAATTCGATCTGGTGGTGATCGGCGGCGGCCCCGGCGGTTACGTGGCGGCCATTCGCGCCGCCCAGTTGGGCATGAAAGTGGCCTGCGTGGAAAAACGCGGCGCTCTCGGCGGCACCTGCCTTAACGTCGGTTGCATCCCGTCCAAGGCGCTGCTCAACGCCTCCGAGAAATTCGCCGAAGCGCGCGATCATTTCGCCGATTTCGGCATTGAGGTCGGCGCTCCCAAATTGAACCTTAAAAAACTGATGGGCAAAAAGGACAGCATCGTCGCCGGCTTGACCGATGGGGTGGCGTTTTTGTTCAAAAAGAACAAGGTCGACTACCGCGTTGGTACCGGCACCATCGACAAAATGGACGCCGACGGCGGCCAGGTGAACGTGACCGACGCCAAAGGGGCGACCAGCCAGCTGGTGACACAGCGCATTTTAATCGCCACTGGCTCGGTGCCAAGCGACCTGCCGGGCCTGGTCATTGACGAAAAACGCATCGTCACCTCGACCGGCGCCCTCGCTCTTGAGCAAGTGCCAAAGCATTTGGTGGTCATCGGCGCCGGCGTGATCGGCCTGGAATTGGGCTCGGTCTGGGCGCGCCTTGGCGCCCAGGTGACGGTGGTCGAATATCTCGACCGCATTTGCCCCGGCATGGACATGGAAATCGCTCGCAAATTCCAGCGCGTCCTGCAAAGCCAAGGGTTGACCTTCAAGCTGGGCCATAAGGTGACCGGTGCCAAGACCACCAAAAGCGCCGTCTCCCTGGCGGTTGAGNCNGCCNCGGGGGGCGATAGCGAAANCGTTAAAGCCGATTGCGTGCTGGTCGCCGTTGGCCGCCGGCCGATGACCGATGGCCTCAACCTCGACGCTCTTGGTGTGGCCACCNACAAACGTGGCTTCATCGAAGTGGATGAGGATTTCGAGACCAGCCGACCGGGCATTTTCGCCATCGGCGATTGCGTGCCGGGCCCGATGTTGGCGCACAAGGCCGAGGAGGACGGCGTGGCGGCGGTGGAAACCATGGCCGGCGGGGTCGGTCATGTCGACTACAACCTGGTCCCCTCGATCGTTTATACCTGGCCCGAAGTGGCCTGGATCGGCAAGACCACCGAAGAGTTGAAAGAGGCNGGGATCAAACCCAAGGCCGGCAGCTTCCCGTTCGCCGCCAACTCACGGGCGCGCGCCAACGACGACACCGAAGGGGTGGTCAAAATCCTCGCCGACCCGGAGACGGACGCGGTTTTGGGCGTCCATATCGTCGGCCCCGAGGCCGGCAACCTGATCCATGAATGCGCGACGGCGATGGCNTTCGGCGCGTCATCGGAGGATATCGCGCGNACCTGTCATGGCCACCCGACCCTGAACGAGGCGGTTAAGGAAGCGGCCCTNGCGGTCGACAAGCGGGCAATCCATATTTAGCGCCGTCAGGGCGCCGCGCCNCTCTCCGACAGCCCCCATACATGGGCCCGCGGCAGCCAACCGCGCCGGCCCCCGACTTCCACCTCGCACCAGGCCGCGCGGCAGGTTTCCAAGCGCAAAATGACCCCCGGTTCAAGGCGGGCGATTGGCACGGCGGCCGGCGCCGGCGTTTTGCGCAAGCTGCGCACCTGCTCGATCACGATCACATGGCGCCGTCCGCTCAGCATGCTTTGGTGGACCCAGCCCTCGGTGCCGTCGGGGTCGCGGATTTTGCGCCAGGTGTCGAATTCGGCGATCACCTGGACCGGCAAGCCGGCGCGCATGAACACCCATTCAATCGGGTAGCGCACGCCCGGGCCGGTGCGGAAATTCACCTCGTTGGCGCGCAACGACACGAAACGCGGCAGCGGCANCCCGGTGACGGTGCCAACCGTCGCTTGGGCCGGCGCCGGCGCGCCGGCCAATAGCCAACAGAGAACCAGCGTCCAAGCGATCAACGGGAGGCGAGCGGGGGATGGCCGCGCCGGCGGCCGACGGAAGGTGTTCATCATTGGAACCAGTATCTCATACCCACGCCGACAGCGAATCGCCCNGACGGTAGCATACCGGCGATCCGGCTGTTAAGAAAACCACGGTGCCAGCGATGGACAAGCGCGGCGGGGGCTGATATCCCAGTTTTCCCCACCGCCGGCGCGTGGATCGGAGAAAGCCCATGACCGGAACCAAGCCCTTGGTGATCGTCACCCGTAAGCTTCCGGACGCGATTGAAACCCGNATGATGGAATTGTTCNATGTCCGTTTGAACCTGNACGACGAACCGTTTTCTCGCGCCCGCATGGTTGAGGCGGTCCANGCCGCCGATGTCCTGGTGCCGACCGTCACCGACCGCATCGACGCCGGCATTTTGGAACAGGCCAGCGACAAGCTGCGGCTGATCGCCAGTTTCGGCACCGGNGTCGACCATATCGACGTGGCGGCGGCGCGCGCCCGCGGCATGACCGTGACCAACACGCCGGGCGTNCTNACCGAGGACACCGCCGATATGACCATGGCTTTGATTCTNGCCGTGCCGCGGCGGTTGGTTGCCGGCGAACGCTTGATGCGGGCCGGTCAATGGCGCGGTTGGAGCCCGACGTCGATGCTCGGCAANCGAATTCACGGCAAGCGCTTGGGGATTGTCGGCATGGGTCGGATTGGCCAGGCGGTGGCCCGTCGGGCGCGCGGTTTCGGCCTGTCGATCCACTNTCACAATCGGCGCCCGGTGCATGCCGAGATCGAGGCTGAATTGGAGGCCACCTACTGGGACAATCTCGATCAAATGCTGGCCCGTATGGACATTATTTCGATCAATTGTCCCCACACGCCGGCAACCTATCATCTGATTTCGCCGCGCCGGCTGGCCTTGATCCAGCCGCACGCCTTTATCGTCAATACCTCGCGCGGCGAGGTGATCGATGAAAACGCGCTGGTACACGCGCTGCAAAACCGGGACCTCGCCGGCGCCGGCCTGGATGTGTTCGAGCATGAACCACAGGTCAACCCCAAGCTACTGGAGCTGGAAAACGTGGTGCTGATGCCGCACATGGGCTCGGCCACCATCGAGGGCCGGATCGACATGGGCGAGAAGGTGATCATCAATATCCGCGCCTTCATGGACCAACACGCCCCGCCCGACCGTGTCTTCGACGCGATGATCTGATGGCGCCCGCGGACACTCCAAGCGGCCCAAGCGGGGCCGCCGGCTTGCGCGCGCGCACCGCCCTGGGCGTCAATCGGTCGGTGTTTTACGGCTGGGTCATGGCGGCGCTCGCCGGGCTCGGCTATTTCGCCAGCGGCCCGGCCCAATCCCATACTTTCAGTGTGTTCATCGGCCCCCTTGGCCGGGACCTCGGCCTCAGCAGCACGGAAATTTCCTCGGCCTATGGCGTGGCCACNTTGGCCGCCTCTTTCTGTCTGCCGTTGGTGGGCCGGGTGCTCGACCGCATGGGACCGCGGCGGACCGGNACCGGGGTGGCCGTGCTGTTGGGCCTGGCTTGTTTGCTGTTCTCGTTGGTGCCGGGCGGCATTTGGTTGGCTTTGGGCTTCGCCGCCCTGCGCTTTAGCGGTCAAGGCGCGCTGATGCTGACCAGTGCCAATCTGGTGTCGCAATGGTTCGACCGCAAACGCGGTTTCGCGCTGTCCTTGATGGCGCTGGGCTTCTCGTTGTCGATGGCGGTGCACCCGACCCTGGCCGAATGGTTGATCGACCTGGTGGGCTGGCGGCAGGCGTGGGTGTGGCTGGCGATCTCCACGTGGGTGGTGCTAGCGCCGGCGTTTTTATTGCTGGCCTTCGACCGGCCGGAGGTCTTGGGTCTGGCGCCGGACGGCGCGGCGCCGGTGGCGGCCGGCGCGGCACATGCGGAGGCGCGCAGCCTGACCCTCGCCGAAGCCTTGCGCACGCCGACCTTTTACATCATCGCCGCCGGCCTGTTTAGCGGGTCGATGCTGGTCACCAGTCTGCATTTCTTCCAGGTGTCGATTTTCGAGCATCAAGGCTTGAGCCGTGACGCCGCCACTTTGACCTTTTCGGTGGCGGCGGTGGTGATGGTGGTCACCATGCCGGTGTTCGGGCGCATGTTGGACCGTTTTCCGACGCCCCCGATGTTCGCCATCGCCTTGGGTTTGATGGCCTTGGCCTTGCTGCTTGCCGGGATGGTCGACGACGTCGCCACGGCGATGATCTATGGCGTCGTCTTCGGCCTCAACAACGGCACCAACATCGCTTGTCATTCTTACCTTTGGCCGCGCTATTTCGGCCGCCGACATTTGGGCAGCGTGCAGGGCACCGGCCAGATGATTGGGGTGGTTGGCGCCTCGCTCGGCCCCCTGCCGTTGGGTATCGCCTTCGACCTGACCGGTGTCTACGCGCCGACTTTGTTAGCGTTGGCGGCGTTGCCGCTGGCCTGCGCCCTATTAACCGTGGTTTTGCGCGACCCGCGCGGCGCACCGGTTCAGGCGGCTGGCCAGAAATCCGAATAATCACTCATCCACTGCGTGAAGTTGGCGAAATCGGCGGCGCTGTCGGCCGGCGGGCGCCAGCCGAGGGTGTCGGCCAGGCGGTCGCCGGCCATGGGCGGGCGGTCGAAATCGCCGTGAAGATTGATCGTCGCGGTCTCGCCCGGGGCCGCCAGGCGGAAGCTGAAATCAGGGTAAACCTGGGCCAAATGGGCGCAAAAGTCAGAGGTCGAAATCAGCGCGCCGCTGGTGATGTGATAAAGGTCGTGGGGGCGCCGCGCGGTCGCCATCAGAGCCGCCAGGGCGGCGGCGATATGCCGGCTATAGGTCCAATCGCGAGCCTCGCGCCGCGGCAGAATAGCGGTTTCGCCCCGGCGCGCCAATAAGGCCGCCTGCATCAGGGGGCTCAAGGTGTCGCGGGCGCCGCTGTCCACTTCCCACGGCCCATAGATCGACGACAGGCGCACACTGAAAAAATCGAGCGCCGACAGTTCGGCCAGCCGGCGGGTGATTCGCTCGGAGGCGAATTTGGTAGTACCGTAGATGCTGTTCGGGTCGGCCGGGGCCGTGCCCTCGTCAATGCGCGCGCCATAAGCCGGATGGTCGCCGGGGCCGTAGACCGCGCCCGAACTGATATTGATCAGGCGTTGCAGGCCGGCCGCGCGGCCGGCCTGGATCAGGTTGATCAGGCCCAGGAGATTGACCGCCACCACCTGTTCTGGATGGTCGCGTTCACGGTCCGCGCCCGAGGTCAGGGCGGCGCCGTAAAACGCCTGGCGGACGCCGTGGTCGCGGCAGGCTCGGGCCAGCGCGTCAGGGTCGCGCACATCGCCGGCGACCGCCGTCCAGGTGCCTGGCAAATCGGCGAAGCGACGGGCGGCGGCGGCCGGTGGCGGGTTGCGGTCGAAGGCGACCACTGCCGCGCCGTTGGCGAGCAGCCGCTCGCTTAACGCCAGCCCGATGAAGCCGCATCCGCCGGCGATGAGGATGGTCACAATCGACCCGCCGTTAGGACGCGTCGGCGGCCACTTGCAGGCGCTTGATGGCGTCCGGGTTCGCCGGCGGCTCGCCGCGGGTGATGCCGTCGACCAATTCCATGCCCTCGGTCACCTGACCCCAGACGGTGTATTGGCCGTTGAGGAAACTGCAATCCTGGAAGCAAATGAAAAATTGGCTGTCGCCACTGTTCGGGTCCTGGGTGCGGGCCATGCCGATGGTGCCGCGGACATAGGGTTCGGGCGAAAACTCGGCCGGTAGTTTCTGGCCGGAGCCGCCCATGCCGGTGCCGGTCGGATCGCCGGTCTGGGCCATAAAGCCTTCGATCACGCGATGGAACACGATGCCGTCGTAAAAGCCCTCGCGGGCCAGTTCCTTGATGCGGGCGACATGTTCCGGCGCCAAATCGGGGCGCATTTGGATGACCACCCGGCCACTTTCCAAATCCATGTACAGGGTGTTCTCCGGATCTTGCGCGGCGGCGCCTGAGGCAGAGGCAGTCATCAGTAATCCCATCAATCCAAGTCGTTTTAACCAACCGAACATTTCACAGCGTCTCCATGTGCAAAACCCGGGACCGCCACCATAGACGGATTGGCGCCGGCGACAAGGATTGATCGCCCGCCGGCGGGGCCGCCGCCGGCTTGCCCTTTGGCGCCGGAGTTTGTAAAGACAGGCCTGGGAGTGACATCGCGGCCAACGCGCCAAAGGGGCGCCGTCGATAAGGCCGCAATCTTGGGGTATAAACATGATTTTGAGGCGCAAGTTGACGCTTGCCGCGGTGGCCGCGGCGAGCCTCGTGCCATGGCCGACAATGGGCTCGACCGTGGCGACACGGCGTGGATTTTGACCGCCACCGCCCTGGTCTTGATGATGACCTTGCCTGGTTTGGCGCTGTTCTATGGCGGCCTGGTGCAGGCCCGCAACCTGCTGTCGGTGCTGATGCATTGCTGCGTGATCGCGGCCCTCTGCTCGGTGTTGTGGCTGGTCGCCGGCTACGCCATCGCCTTCGGCGACGGCGGCGCGGCGAACGCCTGGTGGGGCGGCTTGGACAAAATGTTCCTGGCCGGCGTCGGCACCGGCGCGATGGCCGGCAGTCTGCCGGAAGGCGCCTTTTTCGCCTTCCAGATGACCTTCGCCGTGATCACCCCGGCGCTGATCGTCGGGGCCTATCCCGAGCGGGTCAAATTTCCGGCCGTGAGGATGTGTTCTTTTTCGTAAGAAACATAACCAGCACGGCTCACTTTTACTCGATAGGTTCCGGGCGTAAGTCCGCCGCCTTCCAGCGGAAAACTTCCGGAAGCAAGTCTCGTCCCATCAGCATCAAACAGCTCTACCTTGGCCCCCGCCGGTGCTCCCTGGATTGAGATCCTTGCCGGAAGGTCCAACGCAACTCGTACCAGTTCCGTTTGTTCCACTTGCACATTCGTCTTCAACTCTTTTTCGACATATTCATTGGCCGTGACTTTGACCGAATAACTACCCGGAACCAGCGAGTCTAAGCTGGCGGGTAAAGACAGCACTTGCAGATATTTTTTGGGCCCTTTGATTTCCACCGAA
>NZLB01000026.1 GCA_002694075.1 Nisaea sp. | reverse complement strand
GGTAGCGCTCCTCGGCGTAGGGCGCCTTGCCGACATTGTAGCGCAGGAAATGATGGGCCTGACCCAGCATCGGGCCATAGCCGCCCATTTGCCACATCAGCCATTCGTAAACGGCGGTCTTGGAGCGCGCGTCATGGGGCAAAAACCGGCTGGTTTTTTCGGCCAGATAGACCAGGATCGCGCCGGTTTCGAAAACCGAAATCGGCGCGCCGTCAGGGCCATTCTGGTCGATAATCGCCGGGATCCGGTTGTTCGGCGAGATTTTCAAAAAGGCCGGCGCGAACTGTTCGTCCTTGCCAATATTGACCGTGTGCACGTTGTAATCTAGGCCCATTTCCTCCAGGGCGATGGAAACCTTACGGCCATTCGGCGTGGTCCAGGTGTAAAGGTCGATCATCGGGGCTCTCCAAATACGCGGGGGTTAGGTGAGGCACGCCAGCGCCTGGTCGAGGTCGGCGATCAAATCGTCGATATGCTCGATCCCAACCGCCAAGCGCAGCAAATCCTCAGGCACTTTGGTGCCCGGGCCTTCGATCGGTGCGCGATGTTCGATCAAGCTTTCGACGCCGCCGAAACTGGTCGCTTCTTTGAACAAACGGGTATTGCGCGCGACTTCGGCGGCGGCGGCGAAGCCACCGGCCACCCGGATTGACAGCAAACCGCCGTAACCGCCGCGCATCTGGCGGGCGGCGATGGCGTGGCCGGGGTGGTCGGGCAGGCCCGGATAGATCACCGCCGTGACCGCCGGTGCGTTTTGGAGGTGAGTGGCCAGGGCCAGCGCGTTGGCCGAGACCTGGCGCATGCGCAAGGACAGGGTGCGCATGCCGCGCAGCAGCAGCCACGCCTCCTGCGGGCCGAGCACCAGGCCAAGCGATTGGCGGGTTTGACGCATCTCGCGCCACCACTCGCTGTCCGCCTCCTTGACCACCAGGGCGCCGGCCAAGACATCGCTGTGGCCGTTCAGATATTTGGTCGCGGCGTGCATGACCAGATCGGCGCCAAGGTCCAGCGGGCGCGTCAAAACCGGGGTGGCGGCGGTGGAATCGACCACCAATTTGGCGCCGGCGTCGTGGGCGGCGTCGGCGGCGGCGGCGATGTCGACCACTTCCCAGGTCGGGTTGGCCGGGGTTTCGATCCACACCAATTTGGTTTGCCCNGGGCGTAGCGCGGCGGCCAGGCTGGTCGGCTCGGCGGTGGAAAAATTGTCGACCACGATGCCGTGGCGGGCGGCGAAACCGGTGACCCATTTGCGCACGCCCCAGTAAACGACGTCNTGAAGNACCACATGGTCGCCCGGCGCCAGGGTCAAAAACGGNAGGCTGGCGGCGCTTAATCCGGCGGCCAAAACCATCGCGTCGGCGCCACCCTCAAGGGCGGTCAGAACCGCTTCGAGCTGGGTATAGGTCGGGTTGTCGTCGCGACTGTAGGAATAGCGCTTGGCGTTGCCGCCGTCATGATCGCGGACATAGGTGGTGGCCGGATGGATCGCCGGCGTGACCGCGCGGGTATGCGGATCGATCCACCCGAGGGCTTGGGCCAGTAAGGTGTCCATGTGATCGTCGCGGGAAACGGTCATGAAGGATCCTTATTTCTTGTTGGTTTTGCGGACAGGGCGCGACGCGACAGGCGATTTGTCTAGCACATGGACGCGAAGGGCGCCAAGGAAGCTATGTTTATACCCTTCCCCAATTATTGTTAATGCGATACCTTTTTCAGGTATTGTTTCTTTTTGGGAATAAGCGGGACGCCTAATGGATACTTTGACCGCCATGAGCGTGTTCGCCGCCGTCGTCGAGAACAACAGCCTCGCCGGCGCCGCGCGGGCCAAAAATATTTCCCCCTCGGTGGTCAGCAAGCAATTGGCCGCGCTCGAGGACCGTTTGGGCGTGCGTTTGCTCAACCGCACCACCCGGCGGATCAGCCTGACCGAGGTTGGTTCGGCCTATTACGATCGTTGCAAGCGGATTCTGGCCGATGTCGACGAGGCCGAGGTGGCGGTCAGTCAATCCCACGCGGCGCCGCGCGGGCGGCTGAAAATCACCGCGCCGACGACCTTTGCGCATCGCCATGTGGCGCCGCATTTGCCCAGCTTCATCGCTCGCTTCCCCGATGTCGAGGTGCAATTGCTGGTCAATGACCGGATTGTCGATTTGGTCGACGAGGGGATCGATTTGGCGATCCGTATTTCGGTTCTGAAGGATTCCAGCCTGATCGCGCGCAAGCTGGCCAACAATGTCCGCTCGATCGTCGCCGCGCCGGAATATCTGGCGCGCCATGGCCGGCCGCATGTGCCCGACGAGCTGACTCAGCACACCTTGCTGACCTATCCGCCGGGCAATCAAATCAATGATTGGCATTTCATGGTCGGCGGCACCGAGACCGTGATTCGCGCCAAGGGCGCGATCATGACCTCCAATGGCGATTCAATTTTGAAAGCGGTGCAGGCCGGTGGCGGCCTCGCCATGTTGCCTAGTTTCATGACCGGCGAACACATCAAATCGGGCCGTTTGATCGAGGTGCTCAGCGAATTCGTGCGCGAGGACGTGCCCATTTACGCGGTCTATCCGTCCAGCCGTCACTTGTCGCCCAAGGTGCGCGCCTTTGTCGATTTCTTGATCGAAACCTATGGCCCCCAGCCCTATTGGATGACCGGCCGCGAAGGCACGCCCTAGGCGAAATGCCGGNGGAGCCGATCAACGGCNCCGTCAAGGATNGCGTCCTGCTTGGCGAAGCAAAAGCGCACNGTGTNGGCGGCTGGATTGGCGGTGTAAAAAGCGCTGACCGGCACCGCCGTGACGCCGACCTCGGTGGTCAGATAGGTGCAAAAAGCGACATCGTCGCCGTCAAAATCCAAGGCGCTGATATCGGCGAACAGAAAATANGTGCCNGCGCAGTCGATGGGCCGAAAGCCGGTGCCGTCCAAGCCGCGCGCCAGNCGGTCGCGTTTGNCTTGCANACCGCGGCCGAGGCCATCGAAATAGGCATCGGACTGGTTCAACCCATGAGCCACCGCGCGCTGAAGATTGGGCGGCGTGGTGAAGACCAGAAACTGATGGGCTTTGGCGATCGGCGCCAACAGCGCCGGGGCGGTNGTGAGATAGCCGACTTTCCAGCCNGTCACCGAAAAAGTCTTGCCGGCCGAGCCGATTTTGACGACCCGCTCGGCCATGCCCGGNAAGGTCATCAGGGGGATGTGCCGGTTGGCGTCATAAACGATGTGCTCATAGGCCTCGTCGCACACGACGACGATGTCATGGGCCACGGCCAATTCGGCGATGGCTGTCAATTCGGCGGCGCTATAGACTTTCGAGGCTGGGTTTTGCGGNGAGTTAAGGACCAGGAGTTTGGTCTTGTCGCTAAACGCCGCGGCGAGGGCGGCGGTGTCCAATTCCCAGGCCGGCGGCCGCAATTGCACCGGCCGGCAGATGCCGCCNGCGCGCTGGATAATNGGCATGTAGCAGTCATAGCAGGGCTCGATCAGGACCACTTCGTCGCCCGGTTCGATGAGGCCGAAAAAAGTCGCCGCCAAGGCTTCGGTGGCGCCGGTGGTGACCATCACCTGGCTCTGCCAATCGACGTCCAAATCGTAAAAGCGTTTGCCATGGGCNGCGACCGCCTGACGCAATTCCGGCACGCCCAGCATCGGCGGGTATTGGTTGGGCACGTCGAATAAGGCTTCCGACGCCTTGGCCAACACCGGGTCGGGGCCGAAGTCGTCGGGAAAGCCTTGGCCGAGGTTGATCGATTGATGTTCGTTGGCGAGCCGCGACATCACTTCGAAAACAGTGGTGCCATAGGCGGATAAAACACTATTGGCGGGCTTCATAGACCTGCGTTCCAATAACCGAAGTNACAGCCCTCGGCTCTTAGCATAGGCCGCCGGCGAAACCAAATCACCGCCGGCTTTCGGTTTCAAATGGCGGGCGAACTGTTCTACTCTCCCCGCTCGCGTTTACGCCGACCCTAGCATGGAAGAGATTGACGATGGCCCCGCTCGCCGACCGTATGACCGAATTGGGTACCGAAACCGCTTTTGAGGTGCTGGCCCGCGCCAATGCGCTGGCCGCCCAAGGCCGTGACATCATCAACCTCGGCATCGGTCAGCCCGATTTCAAAACCCCNGCGCATATCGTCGAGGCGGCGGTCAAGGCCCTGCGTGACGGCCACCATGGCTATACCCCGGCCCAGGGCATCCCCGAACTGCGCGAAGCGGTCGCCGCCGATTTGGCNGCGCGCCACGGCGCCGCCGTCGACCCCNGCCAGGTCTTGATCCTGCCGGGCGGNAAGGTGACGATGTTCTTCGCCATGCTGATTTATGGTCAGCCAGGGGCTGAGATCATGTATCCCAACCCCGGCTTTCCNATTTATGAATCGGCGATCCGTTTTTCNGGTGCGNCGCCGGTGCCGATGGTTCTGCGCGAGGAAAATGGCTTCGCCTTTTCCGCCGCCGAGGTGTTGGACCAGATCACCGAGCGGACCCGCTTGATCATCCTCAACAGCCCGGCCAACCCCACCGGTGGGGCGGTGCCGCGGGCCGAGTTCGACGCGCTCATCGCCGGCCTCGCCCAATGGCCGAAGGTGACCGTCATGGCCGACGAGATCTATAGCCAAATGCTNTACGACGGCCGCGAACATGTCAGCTTGCTGCAATATCCNGAGATNCAGGACCGCCTGATTGTCCTTGACGGTTGGTCGAAAACCTACGCCATGACCGGCTGGCGCTTGGGCATGAGCGTNTGGCCGAAGGATGTTATCGGCCACGCCGAAAAACTGGCGGTGAATTGCCATTCCTGCGTCAACGCGCCGACCCAATTCGCCGGTCTGGCGGCGCTGACCGGGCCGCAGGACGCGGTCCATGAAATGGTCGCCGCCTTCGATGGTCGGCGGCGGGTGATCGTTGACGCCCTCAANGGCCTCGACGGGGTCAGCTGTGTCGAGCCGGGCGGCGCCTTTTACGCCTTTCCCAATATCACCGGCACNGGCATGGACGCCAAAACCTTGCAAACGCGCCTGTTGGAGGAGGCCGGCGTGGCGGTCATCGCGGGCACCAGTTTCGGCGCCCATGGCGAGGGGTATTTACGCTTCTCCTACGCCAATTCGACGGAAAATATTGTCGCCGCCATCGATCGCATCGGCGCCATGTTGGCGGCCGGTCCGGCGGCGGCGCGGGCATAGGGAGAGGGTCCATGAAACTATTCGATTTGAGCGGCAAGGTCGCCTTGGTCACCGGCGGGAATGGTGGCATTGGCCTGGCCATGGCCGAGGCGATGGCCGGCGCCGGCGCCGATATCGCGGTCGCCGCGCGTAACGCCGAAAAGGGCCGGGCGGCGGTCGATAAGCTGACCGCCCTTGGCGTCAAAGCCGATTTCATCCCCGTCGACGTGACCGACGAGGCGTCGATCAAGGCGATGGTGGCGGCCGCGGTCGACGGCTTCGGCCGCCTCGATATCCTGGTCAACAACGCCGGCACCAATATCCGCAAGCGTCCGGAGGCGTTGAGCGTCGCCGAATGGCACCAGGTGATCGACACCAATTTGACCAGCGCCTTCATCGCCAGCCAGGCCGCCTATGCGCCGATGTGCGCGGCCGGCGGCGGTAAAGTCATCAACATCGGCTCGATGATGTCGCTGTTCGGCGGGCCTTTTCACACCGCCTATGGCGCCTCCAAGGGTGGCATTGTGCAAATGACCCGGTCGATGGCCTGCGCCTGGGCGGCCGACAATATTCAGGTCAACGCCGTGTTGCCCGGGTGGATCGACACCGAACTGACCCGTCTCGCGCGCCAGGATATCGAGGGCTTGCATGAACGCATCCTCGACCGCACCCCGGCCGACCGCTGGGGTGTGCCCGAGGACCATGCCGGTGTCGCGGTGTTTCTGGCCTCGGCGGCGTCGAATTTCGTCACCGGCACGGCGATCCCCATCGACGGCGGCTTCTCGATCCAGATCTAACCGACCGGTCGCCAGCGGCCGAGCAGCACCGATAACAGGATCACCGCGTAAAGGCCGTGGCCGGCGCACATCAAGCTTAGNGTGTTCATGCTGACGCCGGCGTCGATGGCCCAGCCCATCAAGGCCGGCGACAGGGCCGAGGCGACCACGTCGATGGCCGCCGTCAAGGCGCGGATGCCACCCAAATGACGGGTGCCGTAAAGCTCGGCCCATAAGGTGGTTTTAATATTGCTGGCCATGCCACTGGCGATGCCGCCGAAAATCATGAACACCAGGCCGGCGCCCCAATGGTCGCTCAACGCCAGGGCCGCCAGGGCGACGATATAGGGCGTTTGGTAATAGCGCCCGACCCGGCGCGCGCCGCGCCGGTCGACGACCGGCCCGATGGCGATCCCGGTACCCAATTGAAACGCCGCGTAGATNGCCACGCCGCTGGCGAACAAGGCCAGGGTCCAGCCCTTTTCATCGACCAGGTGGACTTGATGGAAAAAAATCCCGGTGATCACGAAGGACGGGCCGGCGAAGGCCGTCATCGCCAGGTGAAAGCGCCAATCGCGGAGGACTTGACCAACCGTTCGGTCGCCGCCGCCGCGGTTTTCGTCCGCCGCTTGGCGCGCCGCCAGATAGGCCTGGTGGCGGGCGCCATGCCCGCGCAGCAGCCACAGCAGCGCCGCCGGCAGCAACACGACAATCAGCAGCGATGACATTTGCCAGGAATCGCGCCAGCCCAGCCAGGCGATCAAACCGACCCCCATCAGCGGGAATACCGCCTCGCCGGCCGGAAAGCCGAGGGCCGCGACGCTCACCGCCTTGCCGCGCTGGCCGGCGTCGAAATAGCGCGCCATCGAGGTCACCGCGGCATGGCTAAGCAAGCCCTGCCCAAAAAGGCGCAGCATGAAAAATCCGATGGCCAGGGTTATCACCCCTTGGCTGACCGACAGGGTCAGACAGGCGGCCGCCAACCCCATCACCAGGACCACCGCGTAAAGCCGTAGGTCGAGATGGTCGATGCGTTTGCCGGCGAAAGTCAGCAGCAGGCCGCTGGTCAGCGTGGCGAGGGAATAAGCTTCGCCAAACTCGCCATGGCTTAGGTTGAAGGCGTCACGAATTTCACCGCCAAACAAGGCGACNTAGAAGGTTTGGCCAAAGCTCGACACAAAGGCCAGCAAAAACCCAAAGCCNAGAAAGCGCGGATGCGCGCGGATCAGTCGCCAGTAACCGGCAATCATCAAGTCTTGTCCTTAGGCCGCGCGCATGGCGCGGTGGAGGGTCAGGAAGCCGCCGGCGGGGNCAGAATTTCGGTCAGGGCGGCAAGGAAGGCGTCGGTGTCATCGGCGGTGCCGACCGTAATTCTGAGATAGTTTTCATAGCCGGGTTGNATCAGGCGGCTGATCAAAATGCCGCGCGTGGCCAGGGCNGCGACCACCTCGGCGGCCGGCCGGTCGATNGCGGNGGTGACGAAATTTGCGACGCTGGGAAAGGGCCGCGCGCCAAGGGCGATCAACCCGTCATGCAGACGGTCACGCTCACGCGCGGTTTGNTCGAGGATCCAGCGCATATGGTCCAAATCGTCGAGGGCGGCGCGGGCGCCGGCCTGGGCNACGGCGTTGACGTTGAAAACGCTGCGCGCGTTTTGAAAAGCGTCGGCCAGCGCGTCCGACCCGCACAGCGCGTAGCCGACGCGAATGCCGGCCAGGCCGAANGCCTTGGAAAAGGTACGTAGACTGACCCATGGGCCGCGGCGCGCGCGCAGNAACGGCAAATGNTCGACACCGCCGGCGTGGCGGGCGAACTCGTAATAGGCCTCGTCGACGATGAACAAGGCGNCCTCCGGCACCGCCGCCGANAACAGNGCCAGNTCNTCGGCGCTCGACAGACCGCCNGTNGGGTTGTTCGGNGTCGCGCAATAGACCAGNCGNGTGCGCGGNGTGATNGCCGCCGCCATCGCCGCCACATCGGCGGCGCCATCGGCGCGCACCGGCACGCCGACCACTCGCGCGCCCGCCAAAGCGGCGCTACGCGCGTAACCGGGAAAAGATGGCACCGGCACCACCATTTCCGCCTCTGGGTCGAGGGCCAGTTTGCCGGCGCTGACGATCAATTCATCCGAACCGTTGCCGAACACGATGCGGCCGGCGTCGACGCCGGTCTGGGCGGCGATGGCGTTGGTTAAATCCCGCCAATTGGGATCGGGGTAGGTGTTGACATGGGCGCAGGCGGCGCGCATCGCGGCGATTACGCCCGGCGCCGGTGGGTAGGGCGACTCGTTCAAATGCATGCGGTGGCGCGGCGGCGTGGCCGGCGCCGCCGGCGGGGACGGCGGCGCGCCAAGACCGCGGAACAGCGCGTTGGGAATTTGCCCCGGGGCGGTTGTGGGGTCGGTCATGGTCGCTCGCTGATTGTATCGCCGGCGTATTAATTCGAGTTATAGGCCGGCGCGGCGCGCTTGTCATCCACCCCGCGCGGTCGCCCAGTATCGCTTGGCCTCAGCCAGGCAGGCGGCGTGATCACCTTGGAAATCGCCGGTCAGCCACCAAGCTTCGACGGCGCGCAACACCTGGCCGATGGCGGCGCCTTCGGCGATGCCCAAGGCGCGCAGGTCTTTACCGTCGAGCGGTAAACGCGGCGGCGTCCAGCTGGCGGCCAGCCGCCAGGCCGCCTCGAAGTGGGCGGCGTCCAGCTCGCCGGCGCCGTGCGCGAGGGCGACGCGGTCGCAAAATGTTTCGCGCCCCAGGCGGTAAAGCGCCGCCCGTCGATGGCGCGCGTCGTGCACGGAGGGCAGCGGTTCGCTCGCCGCGCTGAGCCGTTTGGCTGCTCCTTTTGACAGGCGCAAGCGCGCCGCCGCCGTCGCTGGCGCGCGGCAGAGCGCGGCCAGCCGGCGAAAGTTATCGGGGGTCGGCGCCGGGTCCGCGCCGATCACCCGCCCGGCCCGCGCCGGGTCGACCGGCCCCAGGCCCAGATGTGGCCATATCTCATCCTCGGCCATGGCCGCGAGTGCGGCCGCCGCGGCCGGTGCCGCCAGCAGCTTGATCATCTCATCAGCCACCCGCTCGCCCGAAAGGCGCGGCAGGTCGCCGGCCGCCGCCCGGCAGGCGGCGCGCCCGGCCGGGTCCGGCGGCCCGGCGCCAAAGGCCGCGTGCAGGCGGTAAAACCGTAGCAATCGCAAAATATCCTCGGCCAAGCGGGTCGCCGGCGCGCCGATAAAGCGGACGCGCCCGGCCTCGGCGTCGGCGCGGCCCCCGACGGGGTCGAACAGGGCGCCGTCACGGTCCAGATAGAGGGCGTTCATGGTGAAATCGCGGCGCGCCGCGTCGACCGCCCAATCCTGGCCATAGGCGACCACCGCGTGGCGGCCGTCGGTGGCGACGTCTTGGCGCAGGCTGGTGATTTCATAGCGTCGCTCGCCGGTCAGGGCGGTGACCGTGCCATGGGCAAGGCCAGTGGCGATGGCTTTCAGCCCGGCCTTGCGCAGCGCCTTCAAAACCGCCTCCGGGGGCAGGTCGACGGCCATGTCGAGATCGCTGACCGGCGCCCCGCGGAGCAGGTTGCGCACCGCCCCGCCAACGAAGCGGGCGGTGCCGCCGGCCGCCGCCAAGGCGTCGAATATCGCCACGCTGGCCGGCGCCGTCAGCCAAGCGGGCGGCGCTAAACGGTCGATCGGGCGGATCATTGGGCGTCGTTGGGTTTGGCGAAATAGCCGGGCTGGATGACGCCGTCGACGGTGCGCGGCGGCACATATTTGTCGCCCGGTCGGCCGTCGCCGGAAATCATGAACCCCACCAACAGCATGACCATCAAACCCACACCCACCGCCACCAGGGCGGTCACCGGCGCATCGCCAAGACCCGGCGCGTCTTCTGGCCGGCCGGCGGCGAC
>NZLB01000025.1 GCA_002694075.1 Nisaea sp. | reverse complement strand
TCTCGAGCGCTCAGAATCGCCGCGAGCAGGCCGACCGCCAAATAGAGCGCGCCGCCGCCGATGTCGCCGACCGGGCGCGTGCCGCCGGGCTGGCCGGGCCGCTGGGCGGTTTGCCGATCTCGATTAAAGATTTATTGGATGTCGCCGGCGAGGTCACACGGGCCGGCTCAATGGTGCGCGCCGACGCCGCCCCGGCGGCCGCCGACTCGCCGGTGGTGCGCCGCCTGCGCCAGGCCGGCGCGGTCCTAACCGGGCGCACCAACATGACCGAATTCGCCTATTCCGGCCTCGGCCTCAATCCCCACTACGGCACCCCGGCCAATCCCTATGATCGGGCCACCGGGCGCATTCCCGGCGGCTCGTCTGCGGGGGCGGCGGTTTCCGTGACCGATGGCATGGCCCTTGCCGCGATTGGCTCAGACACAGGCGGTTCGGTGCGCATTCCGGCCGCTTTTTGCGGCCTCACCGGACTTAAACCGACCGCCCGCCGGGTGCCGACGGATGGGGTTTTCCCGCTGTCCTACTCCCTTGATTCGATTGGCCCCCTGGCCCCGACGGTAGCCAGCTGCGCGGCCATTGACGCAGTCATCGCCGACTTACCACTGCGCGCGCCGCGGCCACTGCCGGTGGCCGGTCTGCGCCTGGCCGTGCCCGACCATATCGTGCTGGACGACCTTGATGACACGGTCGCCGGAGTGTTCGATGAAACCTTGCGCAAACTATCCGAGGCCGGCGCCCGCATCGCGACGCGCCCGTTCCCGGTACTGGCCAAAATCGGCGCCGCCAACGCCAGCGGCGGTTTCGTCGCCCCGGAATGTTACGCGATTGTCCGGGAGCTGATGGAAAAGAACGCCGCCGGCTTCGACCCACGGGTGCTGTCACGCATCGTCAAGGCCGAGGACATGCCGGCCGCCGATTACGTCACCTTGCAACGCGAACGGGCCGCCATCATCGCCGAGGCCGACGCCGCCACCGCGCCCTTTGACGCGGTGATCATGCCGACCGTGCCGATGGTCGCGCCGGCCATTCAACCCCTATTGGATGACGACCGTCTGTACGCCAAAACCAATATGCTGGCCCTGCGCAATTGTTCGCTGGGCAATTTCCTTGACCGCTGCGCGATTACCCTGCCCTGCCATCGGCGCGGCGAGGCGCCGGTTGGCTTAATGATCATGGGGGAAACCATGGGCGACCAACGCCTGCTGGACCTGGCCGCCGGCCTAGAAAAAGTGATTAGTCATTTCGACTAGAGGTTGACTCAGTTATCGGCTAACAATAACATATGATTACTGCGTCGAAACCTCACACAAACGTAATAACAATACCGGAGGAAGATGCCATGAGTCAGAACGATCGGATCGCCGCCCTTGAGTTGCGTCATGCTGATCTCGATAAGAAACTAACCGCTCTCAGTAGCGCGACGAATCCGGATGAGACCGACCTGCACGCGCTGAAACGCCAAAAGTTGGCGATTAAGGACGAAATCGCCGCGCTTCAGCGCCACGCACCCTGACCGACCGGTCGGCCTCAGGCGGAAACGGCGGCGGTTCGCTCGCGCAGAACAAATTTTTGCACCTTGCCGGTGGATGTCTTGGGCAAATCGCCGAACACCACATAGCGCGGGCACTTGAAATGGGCGAGGTGATCGCGGCAAAAGCCGATGATCTCCTCGGCGGTGGCCGCCGCGTTTGGCTTCAAAGTGACGAAGGCGCAGGGAGTTTCACCCCATTTGTCATCGGCCTTGGCGACCACCGCCGCCTCGAGCACCGCCGGATGACGGAACAGCACCCCTTCGACCTCGATGGTGGAAATGTTTTCGCCGCCGGAAATAATGATGTCTTTGGACCGATCCTTGAGCTCGATATAGCCATCCGGATGGGTCACCCCCAAGTCACCGGTGTGGAACCAGCCGCCGGCGAAGGCGGCCTCGGTGGCCGCGGGGTTTTTCAGATACCCTTTCATCACCACATTNCCGCGCATGAACACCTCGCCGATGCTGGCGCCGTCGGCGGCGACCGGTGCGAGNGTTTCCGGATCGGCCACCATCAACCCCTCGAGCACCGGATAGCGCACTCCCTGGCGCGCTTTCAAATCGGCTTGCTCGCCGATCGGCAGACCCGACCATTCGGCGTGCCAGGCGCATACCGTCACCGGGCCATAAACCTCGGTCAGGCCATAGACATGGGTGACATCGAAGCCGAGCGNCTGCATCCCCTCCAACACCGCCGCCGGCGGCGCCGAGGCGGCCGTCATCATCGCCACTTTATGATCNAATGGCGGGCGCTCGGCGGCCGGGATTTGCAACAGCATGTTCATGACAATGGGGGCGCCGCAAAGATGGCTAACCTTATGGGTGGCGATGGCCTCGAAAATCGCCTGCCCCTCGACTTTCCGCAGGCACACATGGGTGCCGCCCATGGCCGTCACCGTCCACGGAAAGCACCAGCCATTGCAGTGGAACATGGGCAAGGTCCACAGGTAGATCGGATGGGCCCGCATACCCCACACCAAGACATTGGAGAGAGCGTTTAAATAGGCGCCGCGGTGGTGGTAGACGACGCCTTTGGGATTGCCGGTNGTCCCCGAGGTGTAATTAAGGGCAATGGCCTGCCACTCGTCGGTTGGCCGCACCCCACGGTAATCGGGGTCGCCGCCGGCGATGAACGCCTCGTAATCCATCGCCCCGATCCGGTCGCCGCCCGGCCCCTCGCTATCGGCGATGTCNATCACCAGGGGCGGNNTGTCCATGCCGGCCAAGGCGGCGGCGATGGTCGGCGCGAACTCGGTGTCGGTGAGCAGCACCTTGGCCTCGCCATGGCCAAGGATGAAGCGGATGTTTTCAGCGTCGAGACGGGTGTTAAGAGCGTTGATCACCGCGCCGGTCATCGGAATGCCAAACGTCGCTTCGAACGCTTCGGGCGTGTTTTGGGCCATCACCGCGACCGTGTCGCCNAGGCCGACGCCATGCTGTNTCAGGGCCGAGCCCAGGCGCCGGCAGCGGTCGGCGGTGGTCGCCCAATCATAACGCCGGGCGCCGTGGATGACCGCCGGCCGGGTCGGAAACACCGCCGCTGNCCGGTCCAAGAAGGACATCGGCGTCATCGGCACGAAATTGGCCGCGTTGGGGCCAAGGTCTTGGGTATAGGGATTGACCGACATGTGAAACGACCCTGCTGTCTCGTCCTGCGTATAAGCGTTTAGGCCCGCCATGCTAGGCACGCGCCGCGCGCCTGTCATCCGCGAAATCGCCGCCCTAAAGTGCCGCTCTTGGCAAGCGCTCGGAAAATACGCATGCTTTCGCGTAACGCTTATGAACAGGGGAATGGCCATGGCCGGAGAATTTGACCGCCTGCATCGCGAGTCGCTTGAAAACCCGCACGATTTTTGGGCTAACGCGGCCGAAGAGGTGTTTTGGTACCGCAAATGGGATCAGGTTCTCGACGATAGCGCGGCGCCGTTTTCTCGCTGGTTCGTCGGCGGCCGCACCAACACCGCCTACAACGCCCTCGACCGCCATATCCTCGACGGCCGCGGCGACCAGGTGGCGTTGATCTATGACAGCCCGGTGACCGATACCGTGACCCGCTACACCTATAGCGAATTGCGCGACCGGGTGGCGCGCTTCGCCGGCGCCCTGCGTGACCTTGGCGTCGGCTATGGCGACCGGGTGATCATTTACATGCCGATGATTCCCGAAGCGGTCATCGCGATGTTGGCGACCGCGCGGCTCGGCGCCGTCCATTCGGTGGTGTTCGGCGGGTTCGCGCCCCACGAGTTGGCCACCCGCATCGACGATTGCACGCCAAAATGCATCGTTTCCGCCTCTTGCGGGATCGAGCCGGGCCGCCTGGTGCCGTATAAACCGCTGTTGGACGCGGCCATCGACCATGCCGCTCACAAGCCCGATCATTGCGTCATCTTCCAACGCCCGATGGCCGAGGCCGAAATGGTCGCCGGCCGCGACCTCGATTGGCAGGCGGTCGAGACGGCCGCCGCGCCCGCCGACTGTGTCGAGGTGGAGGCCACCGACCCCTGTTACATCCTCTACACCTCCGGCACCACCGGCCAACCGAAGGGCGTGGTGCGCCCGACCGGCGGCCATTTGGTGGCCCTCAAGTGGTCGATGCCGCATATCTACGGCGTCCAGCCGGGCGAGGTGTTTTGGGCGGCCTCCGATGTCGGCTGGGTGGTCGGCCATTCCTATATCGTCTACGCCCCGCTGTTCCACGGTTGCACCAGCGTGTTGTTTGAAGGCAAGCCGGTCGGCACGCCCGACGCCGGCACTTTTTGGCGGGTCATCGCTGACCATCAGGTGTCGGTGATGTTCACCGCGCCGACGGCGATCCGAGCGATCAAGAAAGAGGACCCGGACGGCGCCTTGCTGGCGCGCCACGACCTGTCGCGTTTCCGCGCTCAATTCCTCGCCGGCGAGCGCTGCGACCCCGATACCTTGGCCTGGTGCGAGACGCATTTGAAAGTGCCGGCGGTCGACCACTGGTGGCAGACCGAAAGCGGCTGGCCGATTGTCTCCAACTGTCTGGGGATTGAGCAATTGCCGGTCAAACCCGGTTCGCCGACCAAACCGGTGCCCGGTTGGGACGTTCAGGTGATCAACGCCGAGGGCCAGCGCGCGGCGGCCGATGAAATCGGCGCCATCGTGATCAAGCTGCCGATGCCGCCCGGCGCCTTGCCGACGCTGTGGCAAAACGACCAACGTTTTATCGAGTCTTATCTGACCGAGTTTCCCGGTTACTACCAAACCGGCGACGCCGGTTTCATCGACGGCGATGGTTATTTACATGTCATGTCGCGCACCGACGACATTATCAACGTGGCCGGTCACCGCCTGTCCACCGGCGCCATGGAGGAGGTGTTAGCGGCCCATGGCGATGTCGCCGAATGCGCGGTAATCGGTGTCGCCGACGCCCTTAAGGGCCAGGTGCCGCTCGGCTTTTTGGTGCTCAAGGATACCGCCGACAAGGCCGATGACGAGGTCACCCGCGACGTCGTGGCGATGGTGCGCCAGCAAATTGGCCCGGTCGCCGCTTTCAAGCAGGCCTGCGTGGTCGGCCGCCTGCCGAAGACACGATCCGGCAAAATCCTGCGCGCGACGATGCAGAAAATCGCCGATAACGAAGCCTATAAAATGCCGGCGACCATCGATGATCCGGTGATCCTGGATGAAATCGCCGGCGCCCTGCAGGCGCTCGGCTACGCCGACGACCACAAGGGCGCTAGCTGAGCCCCTCGAAACGGACGCCGACCTCTTGGCCGGCGTCCACCAGCCAGGCCCAGAGATAGGCCGCGAAGCTGCGCCGTACCAGAAGGTGATAGGTCGGCGCGGCGTCGCGCTG
>NZLB01000024.1 GCA_002694075.1 Nisaea sp. | reverse complement strand
GCCATCGCGTACTCCCTCACAGTTGAAGTGGGTGAAATGTTGTTTTAGGCAAGGGCCAGGCGAATTTCGGCCAAGCTTGGGCGTGGCCGCCGCGCAGAAAAGACTCGGCGGCGAACAGACCCAACAAGTGGGCCATCTGCATCCGCAGGCGGCCGGCGTGAAGACCTTTTAGGCAATCGGCCAGCGCGACCGGCGCCAGCGCGATATTCTCGCCGGGGTCGAAACGCGTGTCGCCAACCGGGCGGCAGTTGATCGCCAAAAACGACCACACTCGGTTGGTTTGGCTGGCGGCGTTGGCGAAACTTTCGGCCACCGGCCACATTTGTTCGGCGCGGTGCCCGGTTTCTTCCAGCAGCTCGCGCGCCGCCGTGGCGATACTCATCGACAAGTAAGACCAGCCGGTCGGCGGTGAGGGCGATGACATTCACCCAATCGGTGAACTCGAAGACATGGAACGGGTCGAGCACCTCGCCGCGTTCGGTAACGCAGCGGTTGGCGCGGTGCGTCAACCAGCGGTCGCGGTAAAGATAGCGTTGGCGTTCGACCCGCCAGGGACGCACCGGCGTCTGCGCCATCTCAGCGATCACCGGGGCCGCCGGCGCTAACCCCGGCGGTTTCGAAAGTGGCCATGTCGTTGTGACAGGCGACCGCCGCGCGCACCACGCCGATCGCCAAGCCGGCGCCGCTGCCCTCGCCGAGACGCATGCCAAGGTCGAGCAAAGGCGCCTTGTCGAGGCGGGCGAGCAGGGCGCGGTGGGCCGGTTCGGCCGAACAATGGGCGGCCAGGCAATGGTCGAGAGCGCCGGGCGCCATGGCGTGTAACACCGCGGCGGCGGCGCTCGCCACATAGCCGTCCAGCAGGACCGGCGTGCAGGCCATGCGGCAGGCCAGGATGGCGCCGGCAATGGCCGCGATTTCATGGCCACCGAGGGCGGCCAGAATGCGCAGGGGGTCGCCCTGACGGTCGGCGTGGCGGGCGACCGCGGCCGCCACCACTTCGGTCTTGCGAGTCAGCGCGGCGCCCGAAACACCGGTGCCGGGGCCGGTCCAATCGGCGGCGCTACCGCCATATAGCGCGTGGCAAAGGGCGGCCGCGCTGGTGGTGTTGCCGATGCCCATTTCGCCGAAACACACCAGGTCCAGGCGTTCTTCAATGGCCATCATGCCAAACGCCATGGCCCGCGCGCATTCGCTGTCGTCCAGCGCCGGTCCGTCGACGAAATCCTCGGTCGGTTCCTCCAGGGCCATTTCATAGACGCGCAATTCGGCGTCCTGCAATTGGGCGATTTGGTTAATGGCACCGCCGCCGTCGATGAAATTGCGGACCATTTGATTGGTCACTTCCATCGGAAAGGCCGACACGCCGCGCCGGGCGATTCCATGGTTGCCGGCGAAGACGGCGATCATCGGGCGCTCCAGGCGTGGTTTGGCTTGGCCTTGCCAACTGGCCATCCACACCGCGATGTCTTCCAATCGGCCAAGCGACCCGGCCGGTTTGGTGAGCTGACCCTGATGGGCGCGGGCGGCCTCGGCGGCCGCTTCATCGGCCGTCGGCAGATGCGCGAACAGGCCGGCGATTTCGGACAGGGAAGCGGTTTCGGGGGTCGGCGTTTCGGTGACCATGGGGGCCCCTCCAGGAAGCGCGAAAGAGAGACTTCTACGCCCCTAAGTGGTTCTTGCCAAATGAAAGGAAAGGGCGTTTTCTGCCCGGCGATGGCGAATGTTCTCGAGCATAGTTTCCGCCCGCGGTTGAGCGACTTGGCGCTTGCCCTGGTGTTTTTGACGCGCCTGCCCTGGCCCGGCGCGCTGGATGCGACGCGCCCGGTTGGCCGGGTCGCCTGGGCCTTTCCATTAATCGGCGCGGCCTTGGGTGGGCTCGCCGGCCTGGTCTGGCTGGTTGCCGCCAGCCTCGCCCTGCCGACCGCCCTGGCGGCCGGCGTCGTCGTGGCGGCGCTGGCGCTGGTCACCGGCGGCCTGCATGAGGACGGCTTGGCCGACAGTGCCGATGGTCTGGCCAGCGGCCGCCTCGGCGCCGCCGCTTTGGCGATCATGCGGGACAGCCGGGTGGGCGCCCATGGTGTTCTGGCCATGCTGTTGGCGGTTGGCTTGAAGTGGAGCGCGGTAGCGGCGTGGCCGCCGGCGACGGTCTTTGCCGCCCTGATCGCCTTACATGCTTGGGCCCGGGCGCTGATGCTGTTGCCGGTGTGGATCGCCGGCCCGGCGGCCTCCGACGGGCTTGGCGCGGCCGGCGCCTTCGCGTGGCGCGAGGCGGCGCTGGCCCTCGCGTTGGCGGCGGCGGTCGGGTTGCTCGCCCTGCCAGCGCCGGTGTTTTTGGCTATGGCGGCGGTCAGCGGGCTGGTCGTCGGCGGCTTTGGATGGCTGGCCAAACGGCGCATCGGTGGCTATACGGGCGATGTTTTGGGGGCCAGCGAACAATTGGCCGAAACCGCTGGCGCCGTGACCTTGGTCGCGGCCTTGGCGGCGTTCTAGCCCGGTGGAGCCGATCCGACCCATGAGCGCGGTCACTCGTTGGATTTTCATTCGCCACGCCCCGGTGCGCGCCGGCGGCGTGATCTACGGCAACACCGACGTGTCGGCCGACTGTTCCGACGCGCGCGCTTTCGCCGCCTTGGCGGCCGCCCTGCCGCCAGGGGCGGTGTGGCTGACCAGCCAGCTTAGTCGCACCGTCGACACCGCGCGGGCGATTGGCGCCGGTGGCTACGCCTTGCCGGAATTGGCCGCCGATGCCCGTTTCGGCGAACAAGATTTCGGTGAGTGGCATGGCCTGACCCATGACGCTCTGGCCGCCGCGCAGGGCGACACCTATCATCGCTTTTGGCGCGCGCCGGCGGCTCACCGCCCGCCCGGTGGGGAAAGCTTTATGGAGGTCATCGCGCGGGTGGGCGCCGCGCTGACCGAATGGACCGCGCGCCACGCCGGCCGCGACATCGTTTGCGCGTGCCATGGCGGCACCATCCGGGCGGCTTTGGCCCACGCTCTGGACCTGGCGCCAGAGCGCGCCTTGCAAATCATGGCCGATAATTTATCGCGCACGGCGGTGGATTATGTGGCGCCGACGGCGGGGTTTGACGGCGCGTGGCGGGTGCGCGCGGTCAACCTGCCGGCGATCGATGGACAGGAAGGGAATCATGGCACGGCGTAAATTTCTACTTTTGATCGCGGTGTTGTCGGTCGCTCTGGTCGCGCTGGTGGGCTCGATTTGGGCGACCTTGAGCGGCGGTCGCTTGACCGAAGTGGTCGACGCCGTGCGTATCGGCGGCGATTTCGAACTAACCGACCATACCGGCCGGCGCGTCACCGCCGCCGATTACAAGGGCCGCCTGCAACTTGTCTATTTCGGCTATACCTTTTGCCCGGACGTCTGCATCACCGAGTTGACGCGCGTGACCGAGGCCTTGGACGCCTTGGGGCCGGCCACCGGCCAGCAGGTCGGCGGCCTGTTCGTCAGTGTCGACCCGGCGCGCGACACGGTGGAGGTACTGCGCGACTATCAAAGTCATTTTCATCCGGCGATCACCATGCTCACCGGCAGCGACGCCGAGATCGCCCAGATCGCCGCCAACTACCGCGTCTATTATCGCCGGGTCAGCCCCGATCCGGACTATCTGGTCGACCATTCCAGCTTCATTTTCCTGCTCGACCGCCATGGCCGTTACCAAACCCATTTCGGGCCGGGCGACAGTGTCGACAAGATCGTGGCGACGGTTCGCACCCTATTGGCCGGTGGCGGCGCTTGATCGGTCGCCGCCTTCCAGGCTAGTTTTTAAACCCAGTGAATTTGGCGAAAGGGCCTCCCATGTCTTCCTCTCCGCGCCTGGCCGGCGTGATGGCCGCCGGCCTGACCGCTTTCAATGACGATCTCTCGGTCGATGTGGCCGGCACGCTCGATCATACCCGCTGGTTGCTGGACAATGGTTGCGACGGGGTGCTGTTGTTCGGCACCACCGGCGAGGGCAATTCCCTCGCGCTCGCCGAAAAAATAGATTTTCTCGACCAGCTCGCCGACAGCGATTTGCCGCGTGACCGCTTGATGATCGGGACCGGCGTGTGCGCCCTGCCGGAGACCGTCGCGTTGACGCGCAAAATGCTCGATACCGGCATTGACGCGGCGCTCATGCTGCCGCCGTTTTATTTCAAAAATCCCAGCGACGACGGCCTGTTCGACTATTTCGCGCGCGTGATCGACGGGGTCGGTTCCGAGGCGCTCAAGGTTTATCTCTATCATTTTCCACAAATGTCGGCGGTGCCGTTCAGCCATGACCTGATTGGGCGGCTTTTGGCCGCCTATCCAAAGACCGTCTGCGGGGTCAAGGACAGCTCCGGCGATGTCGACAACATGACCGCGATGGCCCGCAATTTTCCGGGTTTCGATGTTTTCGCGGGGACCGAACGCTATCTGCTGGATGTTTTACGCGCCGGCGGCGCCGGCACCATTACCGCCACCGGCAATGTGACACTCGCGCAATGCGCGGCGGTCTACGCGGCCTGGCGGGGCGCCGAGGCCGATGCCGCCCAGGACCTGCTGACCAGCCAACGTTTGGCGCTGCAGAACTATCCGGCGGCGGCGGGGGTGAAGGAGTTGTTGGCGCGCGCCGGCGGGCGGGCGTCTTGGCGCAACCTGCGGCCGCCGCTTTGTCGGTTGGACAGCGCCACGGCCGACAAGTTGGCCGCCGACATGGCCGCCATCACCTTCCGAATTCCGGCGTTGGCCGCTTAAGCCTCGCCAGCCAACCAATCCTCGATCAGCCGGCGTGAGATCGAAATCGCGCGNGGCAAAAATTTGCCCTGATCGGCGAAATTGCGCATCTCGNCACGGGTGAACCACTGGGCGTCGTCCAACTCGTCGCGGTTGATGTCGATGGCGGCGGTTTTGGCTTCGGCGTGGAAGCCCAACATCAACGAGCATGGGAACGGCCACGGCTGCGAGGAATGGTAGCGCACATCGCGGATGTGGATACCCGACTCCTCAAAGACCTCGCGGGCCACCGCCTCTTCCAGGGATTCGCCCGGTTCGACGAAGCCGGCGAGCGTCGAATACATGCCCTGGGGCCAGATCTTTTGGCGGCCCAGCAGGGCGCGGTCGCCGTCATGTACCAACATGATCACCGCCGGGTCGGTGCGCGGAAAATGGCTGGCGCCGCAGTCGGGGTTGGTGCAATTGCGCTGGTGGCCGCCTTTGGCGCTGACGGTGGGGCTGCCGCAGACACCGCAAAATCCGTGGCGGGCGTGCCAGAACATCAGGCCGCGGGCATAGGCCATCACGGCGCCTTCGAAGCGCTCGATCAGCGGTCCGATTTCGCGGAGATCGGAAAATTGCCCCCAGGTGCCGGTCATCGTGCCGACCATTTCCTCATCGAGCGGCGACAAATCGACGGCGACATGGGCGATCCCTTGAAAATCGCCGAGAAAGACCACCTCCCGGGCGAGATCGAGCAAGCGTCCGGCCTCGACCACGGTCGGCAGGGCGGCGACCGGCGGCATCACCCGATTGCCAAGGTCGGCGAATAGATTGCGCGACCGCCACACCGGCACCAAACGGGTGTCGGGGCGGGCGACGACCGCGTCGAGCCAGCCTTCTTGCTCGCGCACATGGGCGGAACGGTCGATGCCGCCAAAGGCGAAGTAATTGGGCGGCCGGCGGGTGAGATCGTCGGGAAAGGGCGATTGGGTCATGGCGGCGAGTGTACACACCTGGTCGCCGCCGGCAAGGGGCCGGCAATCGGTTTTCGCCGCCCCTCCTTAAAGCTTGCCCCGCGCGCGCTTTTCCTCGATATATGCGCGTGGAAGGTTGGGCGGACAAACATCTCGCCAACCCGGTCAGGTCCGAGAGGAAGCAGCCGTAACGAGTTTCCGTTTGGGTCGTTTCCAACCTTCCGCCGACGGCCGCGCTGGCCTATGATCCGATCCATGGATGACCTGATGACGGCCAGTGACAGCGGCGCCTACCGCGTGCTCGCACGCAAGTATCGGCCGACCACCTTCGCGGATTTGAAGGGCCAGGAAGCGCTGGTGCGCACCTTGTCCAACGCCTTCGCCCAGGGCCGGGTGGCGCANGCCTTTATCCTCACCGGGGTCCGCGGCGTTGGCAAGACGACAACCGCGCGGATCGTCGCCAAGGGCTTAAATTGCCTGAGCGCGGACGGACCGACGGTCGATCCCTGCGGCACCTGCGCCAACTGTCTGGCGATCACCGAGGACCGCCATGTCGATGTCATCGAAATGGACGCCGCCAGCCGCACCGGCGTTGACGACATTCGCGAGATTATCGAGGGTGTGCGTTACAAGCCGGTGTCGGCGCGCTTCAAAGTCTACATCATCGACGAAGTCCACATGCTGTCGCGCAACGCCTTCAACGCCTTGTTGAAGACGCTTGAGGAACCGCCGCCGCATGTGAAATTCGTGTTCGCCACCACCGAAATTCGCAAGGTGCCGATCACCGTTCAATCGCGCTGCCAGCGCTTCGACCTGCGGCGATTGTCGGCGCCGGATTTGATCGATTTGTTAGGCGCCGTCGCGGCCACNGAGCAGGTCACCGTTGAGGACGAGGCGCTGGCCCTGATCGCCCGCGCCGCCGATGGTTCGGCGCGCGACGGGCTGTCGATTTTGGATCAGGCCATGGCGATGGCGCACGAAGCGGTCGGCGCCGATCAGGTGCGGACCATGCTGGGCCTCGCCGATCGCGCGCAAATCTACGATCTTTTCGAGGCGGTGATGGCCGGCCGCTTGGCCGAGAGTTTGGAGTTGTTGGCCGCCATGCACGCCCACGGCGCCGACCCCCTGGTGGTGTTNCAGGATTTGCTCGCCCTCACCCATTGGGTGACCAAAGCTAAAACCGCGCCCAGCGCACTGACCGAGCCGGGCATTTCGGAGCTCGAACGGACCCGCGGCGCGGCTTTTGCCGAGGCCCTGTCGGTGGCGGTTTTGGGACGCACCTGGCAGATGCTGTTGAAGGGCGTCGGCGAGGTGCAAATCGCNCCTCAGCCAATGGCCGCTTGTGAGATGGTGTTGATTCGCCTGGCCCATGTCGCCGACTTGCCGTCGCCCGGCGATTTGGTCAAGCAATTGACCGAAAACGCGCCGCCCGCGGCGCCGGCGACCGCGCCGCCGTCATCAAGTGGCGGAAGCTCGGCGGCACCGCCGGGCGCGCCGTCTGCGGCGGCGGCCGGCGATATGGCGCCGCCGCTAGGCGCCGCCGAAACCGCGGTGGCGGCAGAAAAGCCCAGCGCGCCGGCCGCTCCCGATCCGGTGTCCGNCGAACCAACCCCCGGGGATTCGACACCCAGCGAGCCGACGATGGCGGCAGCGGTGCCGACGGCGGCCGGNCAGCCGCGCGATTTCGACGATATCATCGCCTTGTGCAGCGCCCATCGCGAGGCCCGTCTGCTGGCTTATCTCAGCGATTACGTGCGGCCGGTGGCGCTGGCCGAGGGANAGCTCACGATTGAGGTCTTGCCTGGCGCGCCGTCCGATTTGGCGGCCAATTTGGCCGCCGCCTTGCGGCAGTGGACCGGCANCGTTTGGGCGGTTGACNTGGCCGCCGGCGGAGGGCCGACCCGCAGTGAGGCGCNTCAAGCGGCGCGCGCGGCGGCCGAAGCCGAGGCGGNGCGCGACCCCACCGTGCAGGCGGTCTTNGCGGCCTTTCCCGGGGCCCAAATCGANTCCATCAAAGACCTTCGTCCGGCCGCCGGCGCGGTACCGCCGCCGCCGATGGAGGACGATGACGACGACAGTGAAGACCATGATTTTATTGCCGAGGACCCGTCCGCGGGCACCGGATTTTAACCCCTAAGCGTTGTCGCGATGAGAGAGTGCGGATGAAAAACATCGCTCAAATGATGAAGCAGGCGCAGGAAATGCAAAGCCGCGTCGAGGAAATGCAAAACCAGCTANAGACCATTGAGGTNACCGGCGAAAGCGGCGCCGGTNTGNTCACCGTGACAATGACCGGCAAGGGCATGATGCGGGCGATCAACATCGACCCCAGCCTGGCCACCCCGGCGGAGGTCGAGGTGTTGGAGGATTTGATTGTNGCGGCGGTTAACGACGCGCGCCAAAAGGCCGAGGATTTGGCCGCCGAGGAAATGCGCAAGCTGACCGGCGGCTTGTCCCTGCCGCCCGGTTTCAAACTGCCGTTTTAGGCGTCGGGCGCGATGGCCGGCGGAGAAATCGAACATTTAATGCGCTATTTGGCGCGGTTGCCGGGATTGGGGCCGCGCTCGGCGCGGCGGGCCGTGCTGCATTTGCTGAAGCGCCGGGAATCGTTGATGCTGCCGCTCATTGAGGCGATGCAGCAAACCGCCCGCACGGTGGTCGCGTGCGCTGTCTGCGGCAATTGGGACGACCGCGACCCCTGCGCCATCTGCCGCGACGAGCGGCGCGATGACACCTTGATTTGCGTGGTCGAGGAGGTTTCCGACCTGTGGGCGCTTGAACGGGCGGCGGCTTTTCGCGGCCGCTATCATGTGCTGGGCGGGGTGCTGTCGGCTCTTGACGGTGTGGGGCCCGAGGATTTGCACATCGACGGGTTGATCCGGCGAGTCGCCGACGGCCCGGTGCGCGAGGTGATCTTGGCCATGAACGCCACCGTTGACGGTCAGACCACCGCCCATTACATCGCTGACCGCCTGGCCGGCAGGGATGTGCAGATTACCCGTTTGGCCCATGGCGTGCCGGTCGGCGGCGAGTTGGATTACCTCGACGACGGCACCCTGGCCCAGGCGGTCAAGGCGCGCCGCGGCCTATAGCCGGCCTCACGCGCCGCCACGGTCGGCCAGGCGCATGACCTTGCCGTCCTCCAGGGCGCCGGCGCCGATCTCGTCGCCGATGTCCAATTCCTGGATGCGGCCGCCGCGTTTGGCCACCTTGTCGGTGGAAATGCGAATTTCGCGCAGATCTTTCTCGGCCTGACCGAAATGGCTCTGCAGCTTGTCGACGCGCTGGTCCAGCCGGCTGATGTCCTCCAACAACGCGTACATCTCGCGCTGGATGATATGGGCCTGCTCGCGCATGCGCACGTCTTTCAAAACCGCGCGCACGGTGTTCAGCGTGGCCATCATGGTGGTCGGCGAGACGATCCACACGCGCCGGCGAAAAGACTCGTCGACGACCTGTGGCAAGCTGGCGTGCAATTCGGCGTAAATCGCCTCCGACGGCAGGAACATGAGGGCTGATTCCGCCGTTTCGCCAGGTAAAATATAGCGTTCGGCGATCGCCTTCACATGCGTCTGGATATCGGCGCCCAATTGTTTGCGGGCGGCGGCGCGGGTCTCGTCGTCGCGCGCCTCGGTCAAGGCGCGGTAGCTTTCCAGGGGGAATTTGCTGTCGATCACTATGGCGCCGGGCGGGTTCGGCAAGAGCAACAAACAATCGGCGCGCCGGCCGTTGGAGAGGGAGGCTTGCAAGGCGTAGGCGTTGGGCGGTAGCACACCGGAAACCAAGTCGTTCAACTGGATTTCGCCAAAGGCGCCACGCGCTTGTTTATTGGACAGGATGTCTTGCAGGCCGACCACTTGGCTGGACAAATCGGTGATGTTCTTTTGCGCCGCGTCGATCACCGCTAAACGTTCCTTCAGGTCGGTCATCGTGGTTTGCGTGGATTCCTGATTGCGCGTCAAGGTCTCACCGATCCGCCGGTTAAGGTCGGCCAGCCGGTCCTCCAGCCGTTTGGCGAGCTCGCGTTCCTGGCGTTGCAGGGCTTCCGCCAATTGGCCCTGTTGGGCGCTGGTATTCTCGGCCATTTGGGCCAGGCGGCCGGCCAGTTCCAAGCTATGCCGGCGCTGCTCATCGAGATGCGCGGTCAGGCGCTGGCGGTCGCCCCGGCCGGCCCGCAACAGCCACAGGCCAAGCCCGCCGAGCAGCGCCAGGGCGAGCCCGCCGGCGATCGTCAAAAAGATAGGGTCCATGGCACGCCTCGTCGATGATTCGCCANTTGGAACCTAACACGTTCGGCGGCCGCGCCGAAGNGCGGTGCTCAATCGAGNGTGCTTCGGCGCACCTGAGCGTCGGNCCGGCGGGCGATGTCGGGCAGCAACTCCAAGCCCAAACCGGGNCCGTCCGGCGCCCGGATGACGCCGTTCTCAAGCGGCGGCANATCGGTCACCAACTCACCGTACCAGCCATAGTAAAAGGCCCGCACCACCTCCTGGATATAGCAGTTGCGGCTGTGCAGGGCGAAGTGCACGGCGGCGGTCAAGGCAACCGGACCCGTACAGTCATGGGCCGCAACCGGCACGTGGTAACTGTCGGCCATGGCGGCGATTTTGCGTGCTTCGGTCAGACCGCCGCACCAGGTCAGGTCGAGAATGATCACGCTTAAACTGTCGAGGGCCAGCAGGCTGCGATAGGCGGCGCGTCCACCCAAGGTCTCGCCGACCGCGATCGGCGCGGTGGTGGCGCGGGCGACCTCGTCCAAACTGTCGAGATGATCCATGAACACCGGATCCTCGATCCAATGCGGATTGAATTCCTCCAGGGCGCCGGCGATTTTGACCGCCATCGGCCGGTTCCATAGCGAATGCAGTTCGGCCATCACCTCCATTTTGTCACCCAGAGCGGCGCGAATTTTTTCGAACGGCGCCAGCGCGGCCTTCAGGTCGGCGGTTGAAATGGCCTGGCCATGGGAGGCTTCGGCGGCGTAATCGAAGGGCCAAATTTTCATCGCCCCAATGCCCATCTCCAACAGGCTATGGGCCAGGTCGTCGGCATGATTGAGAAAGGCGTCCAGGTCTTCATACGGCCCCTCATGGCCGTCGAGCCCGAAATTGGCGGTGCCCTGCACCGGTTTGGCGCGGACATAGCGATAGCCGGCGCAAGTGTTGTAGACACCGATGGAATCGCGCACGCGGCCGCCCAGCAATTGATGGATCGGCTGGCCGCTGGCCCGCCCCCACAAATCCCACAGCGCGATATCGACGGCCGAACGGCCGCGCATTTCCGCGCCGCTGCCGGCGAAGCCCAGATAGCCGATCAAATGCGCCTGATGGGCCTCGATGGCCAAGGGATCACGCCCCAGCAGATAGGGCGCGATGGTCTCATGGATATGCGCCTCAACGGCGCCCGGGCCGTAAAAACTCTCGCCGAGGCCGGTGACCCCGTCGTCGGTTAAGAGACGGACCCACAACAGATTGGGAAATTCCGCCAAGCGAATGGTCTCAATTTCCGTGACTTTCATCGCATCCTCCGGCCGGTCGGCTCCATGGCCGCGTTGGTCTGGGGGTCAGCATGCCCGAGATCGCCGGCGATTTGAACTGGACAAGTCGTGGGCGATCAATACCGTGCGGATCATGGATCACGGACGGCGCCAAGGGGCCGGCGGGGGACGACGATGATCACCGCGCTGCTGGTCACATTGATTTTGCAGACCTTGGCGACGATGGCGGCATTTTCGCTCGCCGCGGTGGCGCCGGCGGTGGCCGCCGACCTGAACATCGACGGGAACCTGATCGGTTTTTTCGTCTCGGTCGTCTACGGCGTCGGCGTGCTGTCGGCGGTCGGTTCGGTGACCTTCATTCATCGCCACGGGCCGGCCCGGGTCGGCCAATTCACGATGCTCACGGTGGTCGCCATGCTGGTCATCAGCGGCGCCGGCACGGCGGTCATGGATGGTCTTTTGGCGCTTGCCTTGGCGGCTTTGGTGATGGGCTGCGGCTATGGTGCGACGGCGCCGATCAGCACCGCCGTCTTGGTGCCGCGAACACCGGTCGCGCAGCGCAATTTTATTTTTTCAATCCGCCAGATCGGGGTGCCGCTGGGCGGTGTCCTCGCGGCCCTGGTGGTGCCGGTGGTGGCGACCGCCGTCGGGTGGCGTCTGTCCCTGCTGTTTCAGATCGTACCGGTCGCGCTGATCGTTCTGGTGCTTACGGCGATGCGCCGCGATTGGGACGCGTCGGCGGCGGACGGGACCGCCGTCTCGGCCGGCGGCGGCCCGTGGTGGATGCGCGCGCGGGCGCGTTGGCGGGCGATGGTGGCGCCACTCGCCAACGGCGCCATCGCGCGGCTGTCGGCGGCGTGTTTTTGCTACACCGGCATTCAGCTCAGCTTCGTCGCCTTTTTGGTCGTCCAACTAACCGGGCCAGGGGGGCTCGACCTGGTGGTGGCGGCGCGCTTTTTGGCGCTTTATCAAATCGCCGGGGTGGTCAGCCGGCCGATTTGGGGATGGTTCGCCGACCGCGTCATTGGCGCCCGTTGGTTGCTCGCCATGCAAGGCGTGATCATGGCCGGGGCGGCGGTCGCCGCCGCCCACCTGGGCGCCGACTGGTCGCTGGCGGCGATCACCGCGATCTGTGTCGCCGCCGGGATCAGCGCCTCGGGCTACACCGGTATCGCTTACGGCGAATACGCCCGCCTCGGCGGCGCCCAAGGCACCGAGGCGACCGCCCTCGGCTCGGCCGCGATGTTTTCCGGCGTGCTGGTTTTGCCGGCCCTGTTCAGTGTGCTGGCGACCGGTTTGGCAAGCTATCAGGCGCCTTATTACGGCTTGGCCGTTCTGGCCCTGGCCAGTGCCTGGCTGCTCACGCGCGGTGGTCGGTAGCGTCGTGGCTCAGCGCTCGCCGTGGGGCACCAGGATTTGACGGATGGTGACGCCGGCCGCCAAGCGGTCGAAGCCGGCGTTGATGTCGGACAGCGGAATGGTGTCGCTGATCAAGGCGTCGACGGGCAGCTTGCCGCGCTTGTAAAGGTCGATAAAGCGCGGGATGTCGCGCACCGGCACACAGCTGCCCATGTAGCTGCCGCGGATCGATTTCTCATCGCCGACCAGGCCGGCCACCTC